>JANXUV010000004.1 GCA_025356085.1 Betaproteobacteria bacterium | reverse complement strand
GTTCAGCATCACCGGATGTTCGCGGATGACTTCTTCAAGGATGTCCCACACCACCGGATTCTCGTTTTCCACTTCGCGCTTGGCCGCTTTGATCGTGCCGGCGATGCCCATGATTTCGAGCTTGTGGAAAATGAACGGCTTGAACAATTCCAGCGCCATTTTCTTAGGCAGGCCGCACTGGTGCAGTTTCAATTGCGGACCGACGACGATGACGGAACGGCCGGAGTAGTCGACGCGCTTGCCCAGCAGGTTCTGGCGGAAACGCCCGCCCTTGCCCTTGATCATGTCGGCGAGCGACTTGAGCGGGCGCTTGTTGGCGCCCGTCATCGCCTTGCCGCGGCGGCCGTTGTCGAGCAGCGAATCCACCGCTTCCTGCAGCATTCGCTTTTCGTTCTTGACGATGATCTCCGGCGCCTTGAGTTCGAGCAGGCGCTTCAACCGGTTGTTGCGGTTGATCACCCGGCGATACAGGTCGTTCAGATCCGAGGTCGCGAAGCGGCCCCCATCCAGCGGCACCAGCGGACGCAGTTCCGGCGGCAGCACCGGCAGCACTTCCATCACCATCCAGTCGGGCTTGATGTTCGAATTCTTGAAGCCTTCCAGCACCTTCAGGCGCTTGGCGAGCTTCTTGATCTTCGCGTCCGAGCTGGTTTCCTCGAGGTCCTTCCTGATGGTTTCGATTTCGCGCTTCAGGTCGATCGCGCGCAGCAGCGTGCGCACGCCCTCGGCGCCCATGCTGGCGGAGAAGTCGTCGCCGTATTCCTCGACCTTGGCAAGGTAGTCGTCCTCGGTCAGCAACTGGCAGCGCTTGAGCGGCGTCAGGCCCGCATCGGTAACGACATAGGCTTCGAAGTACAGCACGCGTTCGATGTCGCGCAGTGTCATGTCGAGCACCAGGCCCAGGCGGGACGGCAGCGACTTCAGGAACCAGATATGGGCGACCGGGCTGGCGAGCTCGATGTGGCCCATGCGTTCGCGGCGCACCTTGGCCAGCGTCACTTCGACGCCGCACTTCTCGCAGATCACGCCGCGGTGCTTGAGGCGCTTGTACTTGCCGCACAGGCACTCGTAGTCCTTGATCGGCCCGAAGATCTTGGCGCAAAAGAGGCCGTCCCGCTCCGGCTTGAAGGTGCGGTAGTTGATCGTTTCCGGCTTTTTTACTTCGCCGTACGACCAGGAGCGGATCTTCTCGGGCGACGCGAGCCCGATCTTGATCGCGTCGAATTCCTCGTCCTGCTGGACCTGCTTGAAGAGCTCGAGGAGTGCTTTCATGGCTAGTACCTCTCCAGGTCGATATCAATACCCAGCGAACGGATTTCCTTCACCAGTACGTTGAACGACTCGGGCATGCCCGCGTCAATCTTGTGGTCGCCCTTGACGATGTTCTCGTAGACCTTGGTGCGGCCGTTGATGTCGTCGGATTTGACCGTGAGCATCTCCTGCAGCGTGTAGGCCGCGCCGTAGGCTTCCAGCGCCCAGACTTCCATCTCGCCGAAGCGCTGGCCGCCGAACTGCGCCTTGCCGCCCAGGGGCTGCTGCGTGACCAGCGAGTACGGCCCGGTCGAGCGAGCATGCATCTTGTCGTCCACCAGGTGGTGGAGCTTGAGCACGTGCATGTAGCCCACCGTCACCGGCCGATCGAAGGCTTCGCCGGTGCGCCCGTCGTGCAGCGTCAACTGGCCCGAAACCGGCAGGCTGGCGAGCTCGAGCATGGCGTTGATTTCGGCTTCCGACGCGCCATCGAACACCGGCGTGGCGAAGGGCACGCCTTCCCTGAGGTTCATCGCCAGCGCGATGATTTCCTCATCGGTCAGCTTGGTGATGTCCTCTTCCTTGCCCTTTTCGTTGTAGATGCGCTCGATGAACTTGCGCACCTCGGCAACCTTCTGCTGCGTCTTGAGCATCTGGCCGATCTTGATGCCCAGGCCCTTGGCGGCCCAGCCAAGGTGCACTTCGAGAATCTGGCCGACGTTCATGCGCGAGGGAACGCCGAGCGGGTTCAGCACGAGATCCACGGGGGTACCGTCGGCGGCATGCGGCATGTCTTCCACGGGTACGATCCTCGAGATCACGCCTTTGTTGCCGTGCCGGCCGGCCATCTTGTCGCCCGGCTGCAGGCGGCGCTTCACCGCGACGTAGACCTTGACCATCTTCAACACGCCCGGCGGCAGCTCGTCGCCCTGCGTGAGCTTCTTTCGCTTGGCCTCGAACATGGCGTCGAATTCCTTGCGTTTCTGCGCGATGGAATCCTTAAGGCTTTCCAGCTGCGCAGCCGCTTCCTCGTTGCCGAGGCGGATGTCGAACCAGTCGTACTTCTCCAGGCCGGCCAGGTAGTCCTTGGTGACCTTGCTCCCCTTGGCGAGGCGCTTCGGTCCGCCGTTGGCCGTCTTGCCGGAAATGAGCCGCTCCAGGCGCTCAAAAGTATCGGCCTCGACGATGCGCATCTGATCGGCGAGGTCGGTCTTGTAGCGCTTGAGTTCTTCCTCGATGATCGACGCGCTGCGCTTGTCGCGCTCGATGCCTTCGCGCGTGAACACCTGGACGTCGATCACGCAGCCGGAAATGCCCGAAGGCACCCGCAGGCTGGTGTCTTTCACGTCGGAGGCCTTCTCGCCGAAAATCGCTCGCAGCAGTTTTTCTTCCGGCGTCAGCTGGGTTTCCCCCTTCGGGGTCACTTTGCCCACCAGCACGTCGCCCGCCTCGACTTCGGCGCCGATGTAGACGATGCCCGACTCATCCAGGCGCGACAACTGCGCCTCCGACAGGTTCGAGATGTCGCGCGTGATTTCCTCCGGCCCGAGCTTGGTGTCGCGGGCGACCACGGTGAGTTCTTCGATATGGATCGAGGTAAATCGTTCATCCGAAACGACCCGCTCCGAGATCAGAATCGAATCCTCGAAGTTGTAGCCGTTCCATGGCATGAATGCGACCAGCATGTTCTGGCCGAGTGCGAGTTCACCCATGTCCGTCGAGGCGCCATCGGCTACCACGTCACCCTTGGCGATCACGTCGCCGACGCGCACGAGCGGACG
>JANXUV010000238.1 GCA_025356085.1 Betaproteobacteria bacterium | reverse complement strand
GGTGCTTCTTCATCTCGTCGGCGCTCTGGCTGTCGACGTAGGCGTTGCCGGAGGTGATGAGGTATTCGGCGCAGGCGTACATCTTGTCGAAGTAATCCGAGGCGTACAGCGGCTTGCCGCCGTAGTCGGCGCCCAGCCACTTCACCGAATCGATGATGGAGTCGACGTACTCCTGCTCTTCCTTCTCCGGGTTGGTGTCATCGAAGCGCAGGTTGCAGGCGCCGCCGTACTCCTTCGCCAGGCCGAAATTGAGCAGGATGGATTTGGAGTGCCCCAGGTGCAGGTAGCCGTTGGGCTCGGGCGGGAAGCGGGTGCGGATCTTTACGTGCTTGCCGGAGGCGATGTCAGCTTCGATCACCTGGCGGATGAAATTGGAGTGCGAAGCGGGCTTGGAGGATGGCGTTGACATGGGGAACAGGTTAATTTTTCAGGAATTTTACCCCCTGTCATCGGATTGCCCGGTGCCGCGTTATTGGTAGCACGGGGAAAACCGTAAACAAACGAACAGGACACAAAATGAAAAGCATCATCGCCATTGCAGTAGCCCTTGCTTTCAGCGGCGCCGCGCTCGCGCAAGCTCCGAAAGCCGCGGAACCGGTGAAAGCCGCGCCGGCAGCCCCGGTCAAGGCCGAGGTCAAAGCCGAACCGGTCAAGATGGACAAGAAGGCGGAAGCGAAGCAGAAAGCCGCCGACAAGAAGGAAGCAGCCGCGAAGAAAGCCGCCGAGAAGAAAGAAGCCGCTGCAAAGAAGGCCGCCGACAAGAAAGCCGCCAAGGCTCCGGCCAAAGCCGACGTCAAGAAGTAAGCTGCCTTACCGCAGCAGGAAAAGCCCGGCATCCTGGTATTGCCGGGCTTTTTTACGCCTGTAAGTTATTGATCGGCAATGATAATCAAGGGCTTGTACACCGTATCTCGAGTAGTGCGTTATTTGGGGTGCCATAAGGCATCGATACCTACAAACAGACCAGGAGACGTATATGAAGAAAATCATCGCAGTTGCCGTCGCGCTCGCGTTCAGCACCGCCGCGTTCGCGCAAGCCCCGAAAGCCGCCGAACCGGCGAAAGCCGCCCCGGCAGCCGCCACCCCGATGGAGAAAGTCGAGAAGGCGGGCGCGAAGAACTCGGCAGCCGTTGCCGACGCGAAGGCGAAGAAGAAAGCCGACGCAGACGCGCGCGCCGCCGCGGCGAAAGAAGCCCGCGACAAGAAGAAAGCCGACCGTGACGCGAAGGCCAAGGCGAAGAAAGAAGCCAAAGCCAAAGCGAAAGCCGACGGCATGGCGAAGCCGGAAGCCAAGAAGTAATCGGCTTCACAGCAATACGCAGTGAAAAAAGCCCGGTTTTGCCGGGCTTTTTCTTTTGGGAGACAATGGCGGGGCAGGATCACATTAATTACAAGGGAGGACCGGACCATGAACAAGATCATCGCAGTCGCCGTAGCTCTGGCGTTCAGCGCGCCGCTCGCGCAGGCACAGACCGCAATGGAGAAAGTCGAGAAGGCGGGCGCGGCTAACTCGGCAGCCATTGCCGACAAGAAAGCCAAGGACAGGGCCGCGGCGGACGCCCGGGAAAAGGCGAACAAGGAAGCCCGGGACAAGAAAAGAGGGGAGATGAAAGCCAGGATGAAGGCGAACGCCGAAGACCGGGAGAAGAAGCGGGCCGAAGACAAGAGCCCGGCGCCGCGCAGATAGGCAACGCGGCACAGCCGTACCCAAAGCCCGGCAATGCCGGGCTTTTTCTTTTGGGGCTACCATTGCCGCCATGAAAGCCGTCGGCCTGTACAAGTACCTGCCCATCGACCACCCGGAGTCGCTGCTCGACCTGGAGATCGACACGCCCGCGCCCGCGGGCCGCGACCTGCTGGTGGGGGTGAAGGCGATCTCGGTGAATCCGGTGGACACCAAACGGCGGGCGCCCAAAGATCTGGTCGAGAAGACGCCGAAGATCCTCGGTTTCGACGCCTCGGGCATCGTCGAGGCTGCCGGCCCGGACTGCACGCTGTTCAAGCCAGGCGACCCGGTGTCCTACGCCGGCAGCGTGATCCGGCAGGGAAGCAACAGCGAGTTCCAGCTGGTGGATGAGCGCATCGTCGGCAGGAAGCCCGCGAGCCTGCCGTTTCCTGACGCGGCGGCGCTGCCGCTCACCACGCTCACCGCGTGGGAGCTGATGTTCGACCGCATGGGCATTTCGAAAACGGGCGCGAACGCCGGCAAGAGCGTTCTGATCCTCGGGGGCGCGGGCGGGGTGGGCTCGATCGCCATCCAGCTGGCGAAGAAGCTGGCGAAGCTGAAGGTGACCGCGAGCGCTTCGCGGCCGGAGTCGATCGCCTGGTGCAAATCCCTCGGCGCCGACGAGACAGTGGACCATAACCGGCCGATCGAAGGGGAGTACGACTACGTGCTCTGCTTTTCTTCTTCCGATGCCTATTGGAGCTCGTTTCCCAAGATCACCCGGCCGCAAGGAAAGGTGGGCATGATCGTGCGCACGATGAAGCCGGTGGACCTGTCGATCCTGCACGACAAGAGCATCGCGGTCTGCCTGGAGGGGATGTTCACCCGCTCGACCTTCCAGACCCCGGACATGGAGGCGCAGCACAAGCTGCTGGAGGAGACGGCCGGATTAATCGAGGCGGGCGTGCTGAAAGGCACGATGACGCAAAACCTGGGAAAAATCGATGCCGCCAACCTGCGCCGCGCCCATCAAATGATAGAAAATGGGCATGTGACAGGTAAGCTGGTCCTGGAAGGGTGGCGCTAGCGATGAAACGCAGGCTGTTGCTCGGATGGATGTCCCTCGGAATCACGGTTCCGCGGCTGCTGTTCGCGCAGGCGGCCAAGCTGCCGACGGTGGCGGTGCTGTTCATCGGCGATACGGAAGATGACGAACTCGCCGCCAAGCCGTTTTTCGAGGCCATGACGCGCTTCGGCTGGACCGAAGGCAAGACCGTCAATTACGACCGGCACTCGGGCAAGGGCACGCGGCAGTACCTGGAAACCATGGTGAGCAACGCCACCGGCGCCGAGCCGGACCTGATCTTCGCCACCACCGCCAGCCTCGCCAACGCAGTGGTCAAGGAGGGGAAAGACGTGCCGGTGGTATTCGCCACCATGGCCGACCCGGTGGCAGGCAAGCTCGTCGCCTCGCTCTCCAGGCCCGGCGGCAACGCGACCGGGGTCTACCAGATCCCGGGCCACGCCGACACCAAACGCTACCGGCTGGCGCGCGAGCTGCTGCCGGGGGCGCGGCGCCTCGGCATCGTCTTCGACCGCAGCAATCCCGACCTGGAAGGCCGCAAGTCCGCGCACGCGAAAGCGGCAAGCGCCGTGGGCTTCGAGCTTTCGGTCGCCGAGATCACCAATTTCGAGGCGATCGCCAAGGTGCTGGCGCAGTACAAGCGCAACGGCGTGGTGGCGGCGATGATGACGCCGTCCTTCGCGCTCACCGGGCGCCGGCGCGAAGTTGGCGCCCTCGCCGAGCGCAACGGCATCGCGTTGATCGCGCACCGCTCGGAATGGGCGGACGCCGGCGCGGTGCTGACCTACGGCGTGGATACCGGCGAGGGTTACCGGCGCGCCGCGGCGATCGTCGACCGCATCCTCAAGGGCGCGAAGCCCGGAGAAATTGCCGTGGATTTGCCGAACCGCTTCGAATTGGTGGCCAACCAGCGCGCCTGCCTCGCGCTCGGCATCTCGCTGCCGCAGTCCCTGCTGAAACGCGCCAGCCGGGTGATCGTCTAGCTACTCCCGCTCGACCGCGAAAGCGCTCGCGCCGCAGAGCGGTTGGGGGGGAGGCCATGCGGCCCAAAGCGTACTATGCTCGGGCAATGAACGATCTGTTGATCCGCGGGGCCACGGTTTACGACGGCCTGGGCGGCTCCTTTGTCGGTGACGTCGCCGTGCGGGACGGAAAAATCGCCGCAACTGGAAAGAGTGCGGACGCCGCCCGTAAAACCATCGACGCCGGCGGCCTGGCGCTGATGCCCGGCATCATCGACGTTCACACCCACTACGACGCGCAGGCGACCTGGGACCGGACCTTGTCGCCGTCCCCGGCGCTGGGCGTCACCACCGCGGTGCTCGGCAACTGCGGCTTCGGCATCGCGCCCTGTCCCGCGCAGCAACGTCAGGCGGTGCTGCGCAACCTGTCGGTGGTGGAGGGCATGGACCTTGCCGCGCTGGAATGCGGCGTGCGCTGGGCGGCCGAAAGCTTCGGCGGCTACCTCGATCAGCTTGCAGGCATCGGCCTCTACGCCAACGTCGCGGTGCTCGCGCAACACTCCACCATCCGCAGCGCGGTGATGGGCGACGAAGCCTCGACGCGCGCGGTCCCCTCCGACGCGCAGATGGCGAAGATGAAAGCGCTGGTCGCGGAAGCGATGGATGCCGGCGCGATCGGGTTTGCGTCCTCTTTCTCGCCTAATCATGCGGGCTGGCAAGGCAAGCCCATGCCCTCGACGATCGCGAGCGATGGCGAATTGAAGGCGCTGACGGCGGAACTGAAGGGCAAAGGCATCTTCGTCATGGCCACCGGGCCGCGCGCCACGCCCGAATTCATGGAATCCATTGCCGCGCAGAACGGCCGCCCGGCGTTCATGGTCACGGTGCTGACGATGTACAACGACGCGGAGCCCGCGAAGGCGCTGGCCTACTACGAGCGTTGCGCCGCGGCGCTTGCGCGCGGCAACGAGGTCTACATCCACACCAGTTGCCAGCCGCTGTCGTTCGATTTCACGCTTGCGGAACCGTATTTGCTGTATTCGCACGACGCCTTCGACCGCATCAAGGCGGCAAGGCCGGAAGAAAGAGCGGCGATCTATCGAGATCCTGCTTTCAGATCTTCGTTCAGAAGAAATCTTCAACAACCGAAGCAGGGCATACTTTTCTACGGCGACTGGAGCAAAATCGAACTCGATGGGCGTTCGATTTCGGAATTGGCCCGGGTTGCCGGCAAGGACCCGCTGGATTTCTTTTTCGATCTGGGTTGCGACGTTCAGTTGATCGGAAAATTATTCCAGAACAACGACGCCGGCGTGGCGCCGTTGCTGAAGCACGAGCAGGGCGTGGTGGCGCTGTCGGACGCGGGCGCGCACCTGATCTATTTCTGCGACGCGGGCTTCGGCCTGCATTTCCTGCAGCACTGGGTGCGCGAGACGAAGACCTTCACGCTGGCCGAAGGCGTGCGCAAGCTCACCAGCGACCCGGCGCGCAAGTACAGGATCCCGGGGCGCGGAGAAATCAAGGCGGGCGCGGCGGCGGACCTGCTGTTGTTTGATCCTGCACGAATCGGTATTTCTCCCCTGAAGAAAAAGGCCGATCTTCCCGGCGGCGGCACCCGGATGCTGCGCGACCCGGTGGGCGTGCACGGCGTGTGGGTCAATGGCTTGCAGGTGCATGACGGGAAGGGTTACCTCGCGCATGGCAAGGGTCCCGGGCAGGTGCTGAAGGAGTTCCTGACATGACATGGAGAATGGTTTTTTTCGCTCTCTTGGGTTTTTTTTCTTTGAATGCCCAATCCCAATACCCGGCGAAACCCATTCGGATGCTGCTCGCCTTTCCGCCGGGCGGGCCGACCGACATCAACGCGCGGCTGTTCGCGCAGAAGCTCTCCGAGCAGATGGGCCAGCAGGTGGTGGTGGACAACAAGCCGGGCGCGGGCGGCAACCTCGGCGCCACCGAGGCCGCGAAGGCGCCGGCCGACGGCTACACCGTTTTCTACAATACCTCCGCGATCTCCATCGCGCCGGCGCTGTACTCGAACATCCAGTTCGACCCATTGAAGGACTATGCGCCGGTGGCGCTGACGGCGACCGTGCCGCTGGTGCTGGCGATCAACCCCGGCATCCCGGCGAAAAACCTGCAGGAATTCGTCGCCTATGCCAGGGCGAACCCGGGCAAGCTGAATTACGCATCCTCCGGCACCGGCACCATCACGCACCTGGCGGCGGCGCTGTTCGCTGCGCAGATGGATCTGAAGATGCAGCACATCCCGTACAAGGGCAGCGCGCCGGCGCTGGTGGACGTGGTGGGCGGCCAGACGCAGATGATGATCGACACCATCAGCACGGTGCTGCCCTACGCGCGCGACAACCGCCTGCGCCCGCTCGCCATCGCCGTCACGCGCCGCTCGCCGCAACTGCCCGAGGTGCCGACGCTGGCGGAGGCGGCGAACCTGCCCGGCTTCGAGATGAGCGCCTGGCAGGGACTGGTGGTGCCCGCGGCGACGCCGAAGGAGATCGTGGCGCGGTTGAACGCGGAAGTGAACAGGGCGGTGCAGAACCCGGACCTGCGCCAGCGCCTGGCGGTGGGCGGCAGCGAGCCGCTCGGGGGGACTTCCGAGCAGTACGCCGCCTACCTCCGCTCCGAGTTGCAGCGCTGGACGCGGGTAGTGCGCGACTCGGGCGCCAAAGCCGACTGAGCCGGCAGTAAGATAGGCGCAAGGGGGAATGCCATGCCGCTGATCGCCATGAACCGGGAAATGGGCTCGCTGGGCAAGGATGTCGCCGCGGGACTGGAACAGGCGCTGGGCATGAAGGTCCGGCACCACGAAATGATCGATCACCTCGCCAGCCGCGCGCGTCTGCGCAAGAGCCACGTGGTCAGCTTCCTCGAGGGCACGCAGGGACTGATCGAGCGCCTGACCACCGACCAGGTTCGCCTGCGCATCCTCACCGCGGACGAAATCCTGTCGATGGCCGAGTCGGACAACGCGGTGATCCTGCGCGGCTGGGGCGCGACTTCGCTGCTGAAGGAGGTGCCGCACGCGGTGCGCGTCTGCGTCTCGGCCTCGCGCCGCACGCGCGTCAAGCGGATGATGGATCGCCTCGGCTCGAACGACGCGCGGGAGGTCGAGCGCATCGTCGACAACAACGACGAGTCGGCGCGCGCGGTGATGCGCAGGCACTTCCACATCGAACCGCGCGACATCAACGAGTACGACATGGGCTTCAATACCGACCGCGTCTCGGTGGAGCAGTGTGTCGAAGAGATCGTGAAGATGGTGAAGTCGCCGCAGTTCGCCGAAACCGACGAGTCGCGCGCCAAGCTGCGCGACATCGCGCTTGCGCACCATGTGCGCGCCGCGCTGCGCACCCACGGCGCGACCTCGCACTGCTCGGTACGCGTGACGGCGGACAAAGGCCGGGTCGATCTGCGCGGAAGCGTGGACAACATCGACCAGAGCGAGGCCTGCAGCGACATCGCGCTGCGCATCAAGGGCGTGCGCAATCTGGAGAACCACCTGAACGTCGTCGAGGTGACCGGCCGCAAGGGCGACGGAGAGTGATCGGGGCAAGGAAGATCGCCGGCGCGCTGGGCGCCGAGGTTACCGGCGTGGACCTGTCGAAGCCGCTGGCGAAAGAGAGCTTCGCGGAAATCAAGCGACTATGGCTTGAGCACCTGGTCGTTTTTTTCAGAAATCAGAATTTGAAAGAGGAACAGTACCTGGCCTTCGCCCGGCAATTCGGCGAGCCGGTGGAGTACCCGCTGGTGAAGGGCCTCGCGGGCTACCCGAAGATCATCGAAGTGAAGAAGCTCGAGCATGAGCGGGCCGCCTTCGGCGGCGTCTGGCATACCGATACCGCCTACCTGGAACGCCCGCCGATGGCCTCCATGCTGCTCGCGCGCGAAGTTCCGCCGCAGGGCGGGGACACGCTGTTCGCCAACATGTATCTGGCATATGAGAGTTTGTCCGAGGGTTTGAAGAAATTGCTTTTAACTCTCAGGGGCGTGAACACTTCTACAAAAGCAGATGCTTCAAAAACCCGCGAAGACCGGATCAAGACCGACGGCGGGCAAAAATCCGACTTTGTCGCCGAGCACCCCGTGGTGCGCACGCATCCGGAGACCGGCCGCAAGGCGCTGTATGTGAACTGCGGCCACACGGTGCGCTTCGCGGGCTGGACCGAGGAAGAAAGCGCGCCGCTGTTGAAATTCCTGTTCGATTTCCAGACCCGGCCTGAATTCACCTGCCGCTTCTCCTGGCAGCCCGGCTCGATCGCGCTCTGGGACAACCGCTGCGCGCAGCACAATCCGGTCAACGACTATCACGGCTACCGGCGCGTGATGCACCGGATCACCCTGGGCGGGGATGTTCCCCGCTAGCCAGTGTTGAGAATTTTCATTGCTCTCAATAAAAGAATTTTCTTTCAGAAAACAAGAATTCTTCTTTCAGTCGTCGCAATAGCGCTCGGCGTCGCGCTTGGCTACGCGGTCCACCTGATCAACCGTGCGGCGGTGAACGAGCTCGCCGCCGGCGTGCGCTCCCTCTCGGGCGAAGCCGACCTGGAGGTGCGCGGAGGCCGTGCCGGATTCCCCGAGGCCATCTACGCGCAGCTCGCGCGCCTGCCGGGCGTGGCGGTGGCCAGCCCGGTGCTGGAAGCCGAGGCCGGCATTGCCGGCGGCGGCAAGACCATCCGCTTGATCGGCATCGATCCGCTGCGCGCGGCGCTGATCCAGCCAGCATTGTTCGCGGAAGATCCGGGACAAAGAGTGGAGTTGTTAAAGCCCGATGTGGTCTTTCTTTCCTCCGGGGTTACGGAAACAAAAACCCTGAAAATAATTTCCGGACTGGAAATCGTCGAACTTCAGGTTGCCGGAACCCTTGCCAGCCTGCGCGGCAATACGGTGCTCACCGACATCTCGACCGCGCAATGGCGCCTCGGCAGGCTGGGCGAGCTCAACCGCATCGACCTGCGCCTGGAGCCGGGCGCCGATCGCGAGGCGATGCGCGCGAAGATCGCCGCGCTGCTGCCGCCCGGCGTCTACGTGGCGACGCTGGACGCGGTGGAGGAGTCGGGCGCCAACCTGTCGCGCGCCTACCGCGTCAACATGAACGTGCTCGCGCTGGTGGCGCTGTTCACCGGGGGCTTCCTGGTGTTCTCGGCGCAGGCGCTGGAAGTCGCGCGCCGGCGCCGCGAACACGCGCTGCTGCGCGTGCTCGGGCTGCAACGGCGCGGCGTGGCGCAGCTGGTGCTGGTGGAGGCGGCGGTCCTCGGCGCGCTTGGCGGCCTGCTCGGCATCGCCCTCGGCTATGGGCTGGCGGCCGGGGCGGTGCACGTTGCGGGCGCCGATCTCGGCGCCGGCATGTTCCGCGGCATGACGCCGGAGCTGCAGTTCTCGTCCGCGGCGGGGCTCGCTTACGTGCTGGCGGGCGTCGCGGTGGCGGTGGCGGGCGCGCTGCCGCCCGCGCTGGACGCGGCGCGCACGGCGCCCGCGCAGGCGCTCAAGGCGGGCGACGAGCAGCAGATGTTCGCGCGCACCGTAAAGGTCTGGCCGGGATTGCTGTTGATGGGTCTTGCTCTGCTTCTCCTTCCGTTGAAGCCTTTGAATGGCATACCGGTCGCGGGCTACCTGTCGATCGCCTGCCTGCTTCTCGGTGGAATTTTTCTGATGCCCTGGATTTCCGGATTCGCATTCAAGAAACTGAAAGCGAAATCAATCCCGTCCACCCTCGCGCTGGCCCAGTTGCGCGGCGCGCCGGGGCAGGCGATGGTCAGCCTGGCGGCGATCGTCGCCAGCTTCTCGCTGATGGCGGCGATGGCGATCATGGTGGCTTCCTTCCGCAGTTCGGTGGACGACTGGCTGGGCGCGGTGCTGCCCGCCGAGCTGTATTTCCGCACCACCCAATCGGGCGAGACGTCATGGATCGATCCTGAGCTGGAGGCGCGCATCCGGGCGATTCCCCAGATCGAGCGGGTGGTATTCCTGCGCAGCGGCCGCATCAGCCTCGATGCGGCGCGGCCGGCGGTGGCGCTGCTGGCAAGAGATGGCAATGCGATCCGTTTTCCTTCCGTCGGCAGGGAATATGTACGCAAGGAAGGAGATCCACCCAAGGCATGGATCTCGGAGGCGGTGGCGGATCTTTATGGGTTTGGCGTCGGTTCCATTATGGAAATACCCATTTCAGGAAAAAATCATCCCTTCATGGTCCAAGCCATCTGGCGCGATTACGCGCGCCAGCACGGCGCCATCGTCATCGAGCGCGAGGTCTATTCGGCGCTGTCGGGCGACCGGCGAGCGAACGACGCGGCGATGTGGCTGAAACCCGGCGCCACCGCGGACGAGGTCACGGCGACGTTGCGCACGCTGCCGGGCGGGCAATTGCTCGACATCACCGGCGCGGGCGAGATCCGGCGGATCTCGCTGGCCATCTTCGACCGGAGCTTCGCGGTCACCTATGCGCTGGAAGCAGTGGCGGTGCTGGTGGGCCTGTTCGGCCTCTCGTCCAGCGTCGGCGCCCTCGTGCTGTCGCGGCGGCGCGAGTTCGGCATGCTGCGCCACCTCGGCATGCGGCGCGGCCAGATCGGCGCGATGCTGGCCGCGGAGGGCGGCTTGCTGGCGGTGCTCGGCGTCGCCGTCGGCCTCGCGCTTGGCGGCGCCATCAGCCTGGTGCTGATCCACGTCGTCAACCGCCAGTCGTTCAACTGGAGCATGGACCTGCATGTGCCGTTCGGATTGCTGGCGGGCTTGTCTTTTGCCCTCGTGCTTTTATCAGCAGGAACCGCATGGCTTTCTGGCCGGGAAGCCACCGGCATCGGCCCGGTCAGGGCGGTCAAGGAGGACTGGTGAAGCGAAGGGATTTTGTTCTTGCCGGCCTGGCTTTCCCGCTGGTGACGCCGGAGTACAAATTGAGCTTTCCGCGCGACCACGGCGCCCATCCCGCCTACCGGCAGGAGTGGTGGTACGTGACGGGCTGGCTGAAGACGGAGCGCGGAGAAGATCTGGGTTTTCAAATTACATTTTTCAGAGCCAAATTGAATCAAAAAAATTCAAACCCCAGTACGTTCACGCCGCATCAAATCATCCTCGCGCACGCCGCGCTCTCCGATCCGAAGCATGGCCGCCTGCGCCACGACGAGCGCGCGGCGCGCACGGCGCTCGATCTTGCGGGCACCAGGGAAGGGAACACGAATGTCTGGGTGGACGATTGGGTTCTTGATTTGGAAAAGGATTTTTATCGAGCCCGTATTCGCGCCAGGGATTTTTCACTGGAACTTCAGTTCGACGCCAAGGACAAGCCCTTGCTCCAAGGCGAGGCCGGTTTCAGCCGCAAGGGCAACGGCCCCGGGGAAGCTTCCTACTACTACAGCCGTCCTCAACTCATGGTGCGGGGAACCGCCAACGGCCGTCCCGTCACCGGCACCGCCTGGCTGGATCACGAATGGTCGAGCCAGTACATGGCGGCAGGCGCGGCGGGCTGGGACTGGTGCGGCCTCAACATGAATGACGGCAGCTCGCTGATGGCGTTCCGAATGCGCGACAAGGACGGCGGGGTGGCCTTCGCGCCGCAAGGCGTTTCGTTCGAGCCGATGCGGATGTGGAAGTCGCCCCGCACCGGCACCGCCTATCCAGTTGCCATGAAGTTAAACAACGATCTTCGCCTCGAGCCGCTGATGGACGACCAGGAACTCGACGCCCGCGCCAGCACCGGAACTATCTATTGGGAAGGCGCGGTCACCGCATTCCGCGGCCAGGCCGCGGTGGGAAAGGGCTACCTCGAACTCACCGGCTACTGGAAGCCGATGAAGCTGTAGCAGGTGAACCGCGCGCGGACAGTGTCACGCCGGCGAGGATCAGGAGGATGCCCGCGCCGTGGTACCAGCGCGGAAATTCGTCAAGAAAGAGCATCGACAGCAGCACTGTGATGCCCGGCATCAGGTGCATGGTGGCGCCGGCGCGCGCCGCGCCGATGCGCTTTACGACGTAGGTCCAGCCCGCGCCCGCCAGCAGCAGGGAGCCGACGGCCGAATAGGCGACGGCAATGAATCCTGCCGTCGAAAGCCTTATTTCCGGTTTTAAAATCAGTTCGATAAAAACCCAGGGCAGCATCACGACCAATCCCATGGCGCAGAGGACCGTCAGGAATTCCGGCGTATCCAGGTCGTCTTTCCGCATGCGAAGGAACACCGTGTAAGCGCCCCACAGCGCCATCGAGGCCAGGGCCAGCGCGTCGCCCGCGTTGAACGACACCACCGATAGCTGCCCCTGAGTGCCGATCAGGGCCACGCCGCAGAAGGACACCGCGATGCCGAGCCATTGCCTCGCCGCGATGCGCTCGCCCAGCAGCGGGCGCGCGAGCAGCAGGATGAACAACGGCGCCGTGGACAGGTACAGCGTGGCGCTGGTGGCGGTGGTGTAGTGCAGGCCGAGCCACTGGAAGGCCAGGTGCAGCCCGCCGCCGGTGAGGCCGAGCGCGAGCAGAACATTCCTGCCCCGCAGCCGGCCGAATTTCCTCCTGATGCCTGAAAAAGTGAACGGCAGCAGGATCAGAAGAACCAGGACCAGCCTGCCGGCGGTCGCGATTCCGGGCGAGATGTCGAAGCGCACTGCGCGCGCGACGATCCAGTTTCCGGACCAGAGCAGGAGAGTTGCGGCGAGAACCAGCCAAGCGGTGTAGCGCATGGCGCATGCTAATCTGGATTAATGGCGCAGTTAGAAGTCGCGGGGCACTCGCTCGAATACCAGTGGATAGGGCATTCGGGTCCGACCCTGGTGTTCCTGCACGAAGGGCTGGGCTCGATCGCGATGTGGCGCGACTTTCCGCTGCGGCTGTGCGGCGCGACGGGTTGCCGCGGACTCGTCTATTCGCGCTACGGATACGGCAACTCGGATCCGCTGACCGCATCACGCGGCGTCGGCTTCATGCACGACGAGGCGCTGCATGCCTTGCCCGACCTGCTCAATCAGCTCGACATCCCGGCGCCCGTCCTTTTCGGCCACAGCGACGGCGGCTCGATCGCGTTGCTGCACGCG
>JANXUV010000163.1 GCA_025356085.1 Betaproteobacteria bacterium | reverse complement strand
GGGTTCAGAAGCTCGGAGAACGGCCTCGTAGGACCTGGGACGAGGCGGCTTTGAAGTGGTTGCAGGAGTCCGAGAAGGCGACGATTGAAGAGGACAAGGCGAAGATTCGATGGCTACAGCCGTTTCTTCGCGCTAAGTATCTGGACTCGATCAATCGGGAGCAGATCGCGGACCTTGCGCGCGTCAAGGCGGAACAATCCAGCCCTTCGACAGCCAATCGCTACCTCGCGCTAATACGGGCAGTGTTGCGGAAGGCGGCTTTTGAATGGGAGTGGATTGACCGGGTGCCGAAGGTAAAGCTGTATCGGGAAGCAAAGCGGCGCATCAGGTGGATCACGCCGGAGCAAGCTCAGACGCTCCTGCGGGAATTGCCACCGCATCAGGCCGATATCGTGACGTTCGCGCTATCGACGGGACTGCGGCAGTCGAACGTGTTGAAGCTGGAATGGTCGCAAGTCGATCTTGAGCGTCGGGTGGCGTGGATTCACGCTGACCAAGCAAAAGGCCGCAGACCAATTCACGTTTCTCTCAATTCGACGGCATTGGAAGTCCTAGTGCGCCAGCTAGGTAAGCATCCCGAGCGTGTCTTTACCTTCAACGGTAAGCCTGTTGCGTGGGCCAATACCCGCGCTTGGCGTGAGGCGCTGAAGCGAGCCGGCATTGAAAATTTCCGCTGGCACGACCTTCGCCACACCTGGGCCAGTTGGTTGGCGCAACGGGGAACACCGTCGAACGTGTTGCAGGAAATGGGTGCTTGGGAGTCCGAAGGGATGGTCCGGCGATACGCTCACTTGGCTCCGGCAAATTTTGCGGAGCATGCGGAGAGGATCGCGGGATTGATTGGCGGCACAAATTTGGCACACGCCACCAAAGTAAAAGGGCCTAGCCGAAGCTAAGCCCTTGTTGAATTGGTAGGCCGTGCCGGATTCGAACCGGCGACCAACGGATTAAAAGTCCGCTGCTCTACCAGCTGAGCTAACGACCCTAAGGAGAAACCCCGGGCAAACCCGGGGAAACTGCTGGAAAGGGCCGAATTTTATCAGGCCTCGCGGCCGATTCGCCAGTACTGCCACTTCATGGTGGCCGCCGAGCCGGCGATAATCGCGAGAAAGGTCATGATCGAGCCCAAGGCGAGCGTGGAAAAGCCCGAAATCCCCTGCCCGATGGTGCAGCCGAGGGCGGTAATGCCACCGAACCCCATCATCAGGCCTCCGATCATGTGCATGCCGGTGTCCTCGGCATTTCGAAAGCCTTCCCAGCGGAATTTGCCCGACGCCAGGGCATAGGCAAAGGACCCGGCGATCACCCCGGCGACCGAGGCGATGCCGTAGGTGATGATCTTGGTCTTGTCGGTCCACAGCATCAGGTATTCAAGCGTGTAGGCAAGCGGCGAGACGAAAGAAAACGCCTCCATGCGCCCAGTGTTGGTGGCGACGAAGGCCTCCTGCAGGGTATTCGGGTCTTCCGCCAGATAACCCATGTGGCCGCTGACATACCAGCCGCCCACTACCACCAGTCCGGTGACCACGCCGCCCAGCGTGTAGTCGAAATTGCCGCGGAATTCTTTTGATGCGTAGGCGAAAAGCACGAATCCAAGACCGAATAAAAGAGAAAAAACGACAATCCAGATCTGCTTCGAACCTCCGATGGCAGCGGCAAGCGACGGCAGATCCTGGCCCGTGGATAACGTGGCGGAGGCCTGTTCCAGCACGCCGACGCGGAACGCACCGAGGATGCCGCGCAGGGTCATATACGCGGCGATTCCGGCGACGATGAACACCACCACCGATTTCAGGTTGCCGCCGCCGATGCGGATCAGGGTTTTCGAGCCGCAACCGGATCCCAGCGTCATGCCGACGCCGAACAGGAAGCCGCCGACGAGGTAGGAAAGCCAGGTGAAGTTCGGCCCCGGGTAGATGGACTTGGACAGATCCACCAGCCCGGCCAGGTGCAGCGCGTTGGCGCCGAGGATCGCCACGCCAATCGCCAGCAGCCACATGCGCATGCGGTTCAAGTCGCCCATGTTGACCCAGTCCGAGACCGCGCCCATGGTGCAGAAGTTGGTCTTGTGGCCGACCGCGCCGAACACGAACGCCAGCAGGAAGGCGCCCGTGGCGACCTTGGGCGCGAGGACGGCGACGGTTTCCATCAGCGGGAGTTTAAATGCGGGACGTGTATCACGTGTAGCGCGTGCTATCAGGTACAGCGGCGGCCTCGAACCCCGCTCTGCGCAGGCGGCAGGCATCGCAGACGCCGCAGGCCCGGCCGGCCGCATCGGGCTGGTAGCAGGACACCGTCATCGCCGGATCGACGCCTAGTTCGAGCGCGAGTTTTACGATAGCCGCCTTCGACAGATCGACCAGCGGCCCCTGCACTTCGATCTTGCGGCCTTCGACGCCCGCCTTGGTGGCGAGGTTGGCGAGGTTCTGGAACGCGGCGAGAAATTCCGGCCGGCAATCCGGATAGCCCGAGTAGTCCACCGCGTTGGCGCCGACGAAGATGTATTGCGCGCCCAGCACCTCGGCCCAGCCGAGCGCCAGCGCGAGCAGGATGGTGTTGCGCGCCGGCACGTATGTCACCGGGATGCCGGGCTGAACGCCGCCAACGGGCAACGCGATCGATTTGTCGGTGAGCGCCGAGCCGCCGATCTGCGCGAGGTCCAGTTTCTGCACGCGGTGGCCCGCGGCGCCAAGCGCTTGCGCAATGCGCGCGGCGGCATGCAGTTCGACGGCGTGGCGCTGTCCGTAGTCCACCGAAAGGCACCAGCATTCGTGGCCCCGGTTCCTGGCCCAGGCGAGCGTGGTCGCCGAATCGAGGCCGCCGGAGAGAAGGACGACCGCTTTTACTTTTTGGCCCCTTGCGGCAGGCGCTGCCGGGCGCTCGCCGCCGCCGGGCTCTGCGGA
The DNA here is from genome assembly GCA_025356085.1 of Betaproteobacteria bacterium. Lineage (GTDB taxonomy): Bacteria > Pseudomonadota > Gammaproteobacteria > Burkholderiales > SG8-39 > RBG-16-66-20. Next base: position 11,726 of record JANXUV010000163.1, on the reverse strand, counting down.
TACTTCGCCAGCAGCCCCTCGAGCGTCTTTTGCGCGCCGCGCCGGTCGCCCATCGCGTCCTGCGCCGAAGCGATGTTGAGCATCGCATCCGGCGCCTTGGCGTCGTCCGGCCAGGCCGCCAGCACGCGCTGCTGCGCGGCGATCGCCTGCTTGTAGTCGCGCTGCGCGAAGTGCGCGTTGCCGATCCAGTACTGCGCGGAAGGCGCGAGCCTGCTCGACGGGTAGGTCACCAGGAAGCCCTGGAACGCCGAGATCGCGAGCGGATAGTTGCCGAGCTTGAACTGGTTCAGCGCCGCCTCGTAGGCCTTGGTCTCCCCGGCCGGCGCGCTGCCCTCGGCCGGCGGCTTGTCGGCGGCGCCGGCGGCGGTTTCCCTCGGCTGCTCGAGCTTGCGCAGCCGCGTGTCGATGTCGACATACAGGTCCTTGCCGCGCTTGTCGGCGGTCTCGGCCTGGTTCTGCAGCACTTCGAGCTGCCCGCGCATGCGCGCGATTTCCGCGCGCAGCGCTTCGATCTGGGCAGAGAGTTCAACCAGAGGACGCCGATCCTCGGCCCTGGCCAGGCGTTCATCGACCTGTTTGGCCAGCGCATCGACCTTCATGCGCAGTTCCTCTATGCGCGAGCGCGCGACGTCATCGTCGAACAGCGCGTGCGCGGAAGGCGCGAACGCAGCGAAAAACAGAAGAAACCCGGCGGCGGCAATCCGATGCATCACCGCATCTTACTTCTAGTTTCTAGTACTCGCCCTGGTAGAGGACGTCGCTGCGGCGGTTCTGCGACCAGGCGGTCTCGTCATGTCCTTCGGAGCGCGGCTTCTCCTCGCCCAGACTGACCGACTCGACCTGGTCTTCCCTGGCGCCGAGCAGCAGCAGCATTTTCTTCACGCCTTCCGAGCGCTTCTGCCCCAGGCTGATGTTGTACTCGCGGCTGCCGCGCTCGTCGGTGTTGCCCTGCACCAGCATCTTCCTGCCCGGGTTGTCGCGTAGGTACCTGGCATGCGCCTCTACCAGGGGCTTGTACTGGTCCTTGATGTCGTATTGGTCGAGGTCGTAGAAGATGGAGCGCTGGGCGAGCACGCCGGTCTTGACGGCCGGGTCCTGGCCGGTGATGCCGGTGCCGGTCACATCCACCTTGGCGATCGGCGTCGTGGATGTCGTGTCGGGCTTCGCCGTCCCGCTCGTGCGGTCCTCGACGCCTGCCGGAGCCTGCTCGGTCGGCGAGCTGGAACACGCCGCCAGGCCCGCCGTGAACACCGCTATCCAGATCGCTCGCATGGTCTTCCTCCGGTTATTCATTTTATGTAGGGGCCCCAGGCGGGCTCGCGCACATCGCCCGCCGACAGGCTGAGCCGCTGTTTGATGCGCCCGTCCGACGATACGGCTGACAGCACGCCGCGCCCGCCGTTCACTGTCGCCAGCAGGATCATGCGGCCGTTGGGCGCGAAACTCGGCGATTCATCCTTGTCGCTGTCGGTAAGTATCTGCGTCTGGCGGTTGGCGAGGTCCATGGTCGCGACCTGGAACTTGCCGCCGTTGCGCGCGATAAAGGCAAGCAGCCGGCCGTCCGGGCTGATGCGCGGCGACACGTTGTAAGTCCCATCGAAAGTCACCCTCTGCGCCTCGCCGCCGCCGGCCGGCATCCGGTAGATCTGCGCGCTGCCGCCGCGGTCGGACGTGAAATAGAGGGTTTGACCGTCCGGCGAGAACACCGGTTCCGTGTCGATGCCGGCCGATTGCGTCAGGCGGCGCACGTTGCTGCCGTCAGGACTGACCGAAAAGATCTGCGAGCCGCCGTCGCGCGACAGCGAGACCGCCAGTCGCGAGCCGTCCGGTGCCCAGGCGGGCGCCGAGTTGGAGCCCTTGAAGTTCGCCGCCACCTGGCGCTTGCCGTCGGCGAGCGAGTGCACGTAGACCACCGGCTTCTTGTTCTCGAACGACACGTAGGCGAGGCGCCGGCCGTCTGGCGACCACGCGGGCGAAATTATCGGCTCGAAGGAGGCCAGCGCGGTCTCCTCGCCGGCGCCGTCGGCGTCCGCGATCTGCAGCTCGAAGCGATTGCCGCGCTTCACCACGTAGGCGATGCGCGTGGAGAACACGCCCTTCTCGCCGGTCAGCTTCTCGTAGACGAAATCAGCGATGCGGTGCGCGGTGGTGCGCGCCTGCTGGCGCGACATGGTGTAGGCGACCCCGGAGAGGTCCGCGCCCTTGACGATGTCGAACAGCTTGAAACGGACTTCGAAGCGCCCATCGGGACGCGCGGCCACCGAGCCCTGCACCAGTGCATCCGCCTGGCGCGTGCGCCACTCGGCGTAATTGACGCCCGAGGCCTCGGTCAGCGGTGGATTGGCCACCGGCACCTCCAGCGGCCGGAACAGGCCGCTGCGCTCCAGGTCGGCGCGCACGATCGCGCTGATGCCCTGCGCCAGGGCGCCTTCGCCGGCAAAGGGCGCGATGGCGATCGGGATGCGCTGCGCGCCCGCGCCGGTGACTTCGATGGAGAGCTGCGCAGCGGCGGCGGTGGCGAAGCAGAACAGGAAGGCCGCGAACAGTTTTCTCATGCGTTGATTATATTCAATCGAGAGGTCGGTATTTGAGTTCGAAAGCGCGCGGCGCGGATTCCGATTTGTCGGGCTTTGGTAACGGCGAGGATTTCAGGATCGCGCGCTCAATTGCGTCGTCGAGCGCCTTGTGGCCGCTCGATTTGCGCAGCTTGACTGAAAGTACTTCCCCCGTCGGCAACTGTACGACATCGAAAACCGCTTCCGGGTTCCCCTTGATGTCGAAGGACAGCACGACATTGCCGCGAATTTTCACCCTGACCTTGTTCACCCAGTCCGCGATCGCCTTGTTGCTGGCCGCAGAGCTTGCCGCCGCAGCATCGCGCGCCAGCTGCTCGCTCATGCGCTGGCGCTCGCGATCGACGGCCAGCGAGGCCTGCTCGCGCCGCAACTGTTCCTGGAAGCGTTTGGTCTCGTCCGCCCTGGGTTTGGCAGGCTCAACCTTCACAACAGGCTTGGGCTCGACCTTCGCAATCGGCTTCGGGACCGGCTTAGGGACCGGCTTCGGTGGCGGGGCCTTTTTCTCGACGATTTCGGGCTTCGGGATGACTGGCTCCGGCTTCATCTCGACCGGCGCGGGCTCCACCCTCGGCGGCTTGGGGACTTCAAGCACCGGTGCGGGCGGTGACGGCGGTGGCGGTTCCCAGAGTTCCACCGCGACCGTTTCCGGCGGCCGGTTCTGCCATTGCACGCCGAAAATCAGCACCGCCAGCAGCACGAGGTGAACCGCGGCCGAAAGCAGCGCCGAGGCGAACTGGCCCGGATCGACGCGCTCCTCGAAGACGGCGGCGGCGCTCACGATCGGGTTTTCACTGCGATGGTCTGACCTGCAGGCCGATGCGTTCCACGCCGCTTTTGCGCAATTCGTCCATCACCTGGAGCACTGCTTCATAGCGGACGTTCTTGTCGCCGGCGACGAGCACCGGAGTCTTCGGGTCCTTGAAAACTTTCTCCAGTTCGGCGCGCGTCACCGAGCGTTCGCTCAGAAGCTTTCCGGAGAGATCCTTTTCCCTGACGACAAGCGATTGGTCTTCCTTGATCAGCACTTCGATCGGCGCAATCCGCGGCGCGCTGGCCTTGCCGACCGAGGGAAGGTCGATGACCCCCGGCGCCACCAGTGGCGCGGTCACCATGAAGATCACCAGCAGCACCAGCATGACGTCCACGTACGGCACGACGTTGATTTCGCTCATCGCGCCGCGCTTGGAGTGCAGACGGGCCATTACTGTCTTACGGTCTGCCTCTGGAGGATGTTGGAAAATTCCTCCATGAAGCTCTCGAAGTGGATAGCCAGACGGTCGATATCGTGCGAGTAGCGGTTGTAGGCCACCACCGCCGGGATCGCCGCGAACAGGCCGATGGCGGTGGCGATCAGCGCTTCCGCGATGCCGGGCGCCACTTGCGCCAGCGTCGCCTGCTGCACGTTGGCCAGGCTTCGGAACGAATGCATGATCCCCCAGACCGTGCCGAAAAGGCCCACATAAGGGCTTACCGAGCCGGTGGAAGCGAGAAATGAGAGGTGGCTCTCCAACTGGTCCATTTCACGCTGGTAAGTGGCGCGCATCGCGCGGCGCGCGCCGTCCACCATGGTCGAGGCATCCGTCCCCCGCTGCGCGCGCAGCTTGGTAAATTCCCGGTAGCCGGCCTCGAAGATGCGCTCCAGGCTGCCGATGCCGTGGCGGTTGTTGATCGAGCCCTGGTAAAGGATGTTGATGTCCTTGCCGCTCCAGAATTCCTTCTCGAAATCCTCGGTCTGGCTGCGCGCGCTGCGGATCGCCATCCACTTGCGGAAGATGAACATCCACGACATGAACGACACCGCCAGCAGCAGCAGCATCACCGCCTTCACCACCAGCGAGGCGTTGGCGATCAGGTGCCAGAGTTCCATGTCCTGCGTAACGTTCATGCGGCCAGCCTCGCTATGAGTTGTTCCGGTATCGGCTGCGGCCGCATGTCGCTGTGGCGGACGCATGCCGCCTTGATGCGCGCGGCGGCGCAAATCCTGCCGTCCGCGTGGCGGGCTTCCTGTTCAAGCCAGAAATAGGCGCGTTTCATTTCCACGGGCACCACGCTGATCGCAAGCTGGTCGTCCAGGCGCGCGCCTAATTTGTAGTCGATTTCCGCGCGCACCACCACGAAACCGATCCCTTCGACCGCGGCCAGCTGCTCCTGGTTCACGCCCAGGCTGCGCAGCCACTCGCTCCGCGCGCGCTCGAAATAGCGCAGGTAGTTGGCGTAGTAGACCACGCCGCCGAGATCGACGTCCTCGTAATAAACCCTCACTTGGAACTGGAACGGATTCAAGGCCTGTTCGGGTCTGAAGAGGACAAAAGATCCTGCGCCCCCGCGGGGGCGGTGATGCCGAAATGGCGGTAAGCGGTGAGGGTCGCCATGCGGCCGCGCGGCGTGCGCTGCAGGTAGCCGCACTGGATGAGATACGGCTCCAGCACGTCTTCGATGGTGTCGGCCTCCTCGCCGATCACGTGCGCCAGGTTCTCCAGCCCCACCGGGCCGCCGGAGAACTTTTCGATTACCGCCAGCAGCAGCTTGCGGTCCATCAAGTCCAGGCCGAGCGCATCCACGTCGAGCATTTTCAGCGCCGCGTCGGCAACCGCCTTGGAAATATTGCCGTCCGCCTTGACCTGCGCGTAATCGCGCACGCGCCGCAAAAGCCTGTTGGCGATCCTCGGCGTGCCGCGCGAGCGGTTGGCAATCTCGCCGGCGCCCTGGTTTTCAATTTCTATCTTCAGAAGCTGGGAAGAGCGGCGCACGATCGTCGCCAGATCATCCCGGCCGTAGAACTCCAGGCGCGCCACGATGCCGAAGCGGTCGCGCAAGGGATTGGTGAGCATGCCGGCGCGCGTGGTGGCGCCCACCAGCGTGAACGGCGGCAGGTCGAGCTTGATCGAACGCGCGGCCGGACCTTCGCCGATCATGATGTCGATCTGGTAGTCCTCCAGCGCCGGGTAGAGGATTTCTTCGACGATCGGCGACAGGCGGTGGATTTCGTCGATGAACAGGACGTCCTTCGGCTCGAGGTTGGTCAGGATCGCGGCCAGGTCGCCCGGGCGCTCGAGCACCGGCCCCGAGGTCGAGCGCAGATTGACGCCCATTTCCCTGGCGAGGATGTGCGCGAGCGTGGTCTTGCCCAGCCCCGGCGGGCCGAAGAGCAGCACGTGGTCCAGCGCCTCGCCGCGTCCGCGCGCCGCCTGGATGAAAATGTCCAGCTGGCCGCGGATCTTCTCCTGGCCGACGTATTCGGCCAGCGTCGCCGGGCGCAGGCTTCGCTCGATCTGCTCCTCCTGCACCGAGGAAGGCTTGGCGGAGATCAGACGGTCGGTTTCAACTGCCACGTCAGGATTTTGCCAGAGCCTTCAAAGCGGCGCGGATGCCCTCAGTCACCGCCAGGCCCGGCGGCAGGCCCTTGACCGCGGCCAGCGCCTCCTTCTCGCTGTAGCCGAGGCCGACCAGGGCGTTCAGCACATCGTTGCCGCTGCTGGTTTTGGTGTCCGCAGGCAGCGCGTCTGAGAGCTTGCCCTTGAGTTCCAGCAGCAGGCGCTCCGCGGTCTTCTTGCCGATACCAGGAACCCTGGTGAGGCGCGCGGTTTCCTGCAGCGTCACTGCCTGCGCAAGCTCGGCGACCGACAGCCCGGACAGGACGGAAAGCGCGGTGCGCGCGCCGACGCCCGATATCCGGATCAGCTTGCGGAACGCGGCCCGCTCTTCAAGAGTCGCGAAGCCATAGAGAATGTGCGCGTCCTCCCGCACCACCAGGTGCGAGTGCAGCGTCACCGTGTCACCGGTCGCCGGCAGGCCGAAGAAGGTGCTCATCGGTACTTCGACTTCATAGCCGACGCCCGCCACCTCCAGCAGCACCTGCGGGGGATTCTTGGAAAGCAGCTTTCCGGTAAGCCGACCGATCAAACGAGCCTTCCCCTCTTCATTTTGAATTTCTGGTTCAAGGCGCCGCTTAACTTGCTTCCATGTGCGTGGCATATCGCGCATGCCAAAGCGTCGGCGGCATCGGGACTCGGATCACCAGGCAACGCGAGCAGCCTTTTCACCATGTGCTGCACCTGTTCTTTTTTTGCGTGGCCCTTGCCGACCACGGCCTGTTTTACCTGCAGCGCAGTGTACTCCGCGACCGGAAGCCCCGCGATCACCGCGGCGCAGATCGCGCTGCCGCGCGCCTGCCCGAGCAGCAGCGTGGACTGCGGGTTGACGTTGACGAACACTTTTTCGATGGCGACCTGCTGGGGCCGGTTGGCCTCGATCACTTCAGCGAGACCATCGAGGATCACCTTAAGGCGCGCTGCGAGCTCGCCGCTGCCGGAGCGCACACACCCGCTGGTGATGTAGCGAAGCTTGCTTCCCGACTGCTCGATGACGCCGAATCCAGTGACGCGCAAACCCGGATCGATGCCCAGGATTCTCAATCGAGTACCGCCGTGGTATAGACGTCCTGCACGTCGTCCACTTCATCGAGCGCATCCAGCAGCGCGCGCATTTTCTCCGCGTCGGCGCCGGTGAGCGCGGTCTCGTTCAGCGCTTTCATGGTGACTTCGGCGGCATCGGGTTTGAGGCCTGCTTTCTCAAGCGCCGCCTTCACGTTGTCGAAGTCCGCCGGAGCCGAGAGCACCTCGACAGAACCATCGGCATTCGTGACGACATCATCGGCGCCCGCATCGAGCGCCGCCTCCATCAGCTTTTCCTCGCTTGCGCCCGGCGCGAACACGAATTGGCCGCAGTGCTTGAACTGGAACGCCACCGAGCCGTCGGCGCCGATGTTGCCGCCGTTCTTCGCGAAGGCATGGCGTACTTCAGCGATGGTGCGCGTGCGGTTGTCGGTCAGGCAAGCCACCATCACCGCCGCGCCGCCCGGGCCATAGCCCTCATAGCGCGCTTCCTCATAGGCCACACCTTCAAGCTCGCCGGTGCCGCGCTGGATCGCGCGCGTCACGCTGTCCTTGGTCATGTTGGCGTCGCGCGCCTTGTCGAGCATCAGACGCAGTTTCGGATTGCTGTTTGGGTCACCGCCGCCCGCTTTCGCCGCGACGGTTATTTCCTTGATCAGGCGCGTGAAGACCTTGCCCTTCTTCGAATCCGCCGCCGCCTTGCGGTGCTTGATGTTCGCCCATTTGCTGTGCCCGGCCATGTCATAATTTTAGCGTCATGGCCGCACCCGCAGTTCCCCCCATTCTTGTAGCGAAAAACCCGGGCGCCGAACTGGTATTGCTGCCCGCACTCGCCAACCGCCACGGCCTCATCGCCGGCGCAACTGGCACCGGAAAATCGGTCACACTGCAGGCGCTCGCCCAGGGCTTCTCGCAGATTGGCGTGCCGGTGTTCATGGCCGACGTCAAGGGCGACCTGGCCGGACTCGCGCAGGCCGGAGGCGACAATCCCAAGGTCGCCGAGCGTGCGAAGAGCCTTAAATTGACGCTTGCCTACGCCGCCTGCCCGGTGGTGTTCTGGGACGTGTTCGGCAAGAACGGCCACCCGGTACGCGCGACCATCTCCGACATGGGCCCGCTGCTGCTGTCGCGCATGCTGGGCCTGAACGACACGCAGGAAGGCGTGCTCAACCTGGTGTTCCGCATCGCCGACGACCACGGGCTGCTGCTGCTCGATTCCAAGGACCTGCGCGCGATGCTGCAGCACGTGGGCGACAACGCGGCGCAGTTCACCACCGAGTACGGCAACGTTTCGGCGGCCTCCATTGGCGCCATCCAGCGCGGCCTGCTCACGCTGGAGAACCAGGGCGCGACGCAGTTCTTCGGCGAGCCGATGCTGGATATCGCCGATCTCATGCAGACCGCCGGCGGCAAGGGCGTGATCAATATCCTCGCCGCCGACAAGCTGATGAATTCGCCGACGCTCTATGGCACTTTCCTGCTGTGGATGCTCTCCGAGCTGTTCGAGCACCTGCCCGAGGTCGGCGACGCCGACAAGCCCAAACTCGTCTTCTTCTTCGATGAGGCGCATTTGCTTTTTGCCGATGCGCCGAAAGCCTTGCTCGATAAAATCGAGCAAGTCGTGCGCCTGATCCGCTCCAAGGGCGTGGGCGTCTACTTCGTCACCCAGAACCCGCTCGACATCCCCGACACCGTGCTCGGGCAACTCGGCAACCGCGTGCAGCACGCGCTGCGCGCCTTCACGCCGCGCGACCAGAAGGCGGTGAAGTCCGCCGCCGAAACCATGCGGCCGAACCCGAAGCTGAAAGTGGAGCAGGCAATCACGGAACTTGGCGTCGGCGAGGCGCTGGTGTCGATGCTGGATGAGAAGGGCCGCCCCTGCGTCGTCGAGCGGGCCTTCGTCGTGCCGCCCGGAAGCCGCATCGGACCGATCTCGGACGCGGAGCGCAGGAAGATCATCGAATCGTCGACCTTCTTCGGCCATTACGAGAAGACCGTGGATCGCGAGTCGGCTTATGAAAAACTCAAGGGCCGGACTGAGGAAAAGATCGCCGGGAAACCCCAGGCGAAAACCGAATCCAGCCCGGTCAGCGACATCCTCTTTGGCAGAACCGGCTCGCGCGGCGGCAAGCAGTCGCAGGGCCTGATCGAGGCGATGGCCAAGAGCGCGGTGCGCACCATGGGCTCGACCGCAGGGCGCGAAATCATCCGCGGGGTGCTGGGCTCGATCCTCGGCAAGCGGCGTTGAATCCAGCGTACCGGTTCTGGGGCATCGCCTTCGCCCTCGCCGGGGTTGTTTCCTTCGCTTTCAGGCCGGTGCTGATCAAGCTCTGCTACGCGGCCTCGCCCGTCAGCGCGACCGCCCTGCTGTTCCTGCGCATGGCGCTGTCGCTGCCGTTCTTCGTCGCCATGGCCTGGTGGTTGCGCGCCGAAAGGCCGATCGCCCGGCGCGACTGGCTCGGCATCGTCGGTCTCGGTTTCCTGGGCTATTACCTCGCCAGCCTGCTCGATTTCCTCGGCCTGCAGTACGTGCCGGCCGGGCTCGGCCGCCTGATCATGTTCCTCTACCCGACGCTGGTGGTGATCCTGAGCGCGATATTTCTCGGCAAGGCGGCGACGCGCAGGGAGATCGCCGCGCTGGCGATCACTTATGCAGGGATCGCGCTGGTGCTTACGAACAAGCTCGGCATCGCGCCGGAGCACCGCCAGTTCATGTTCGGCGCGCTGCTGATCTTCGGCTCCGCCATTTGCTACGCGGTGTACCTGGTGACCGGCAGCCAGCTGGTGAAACGCGTCGGCAGCGCGCGCTTCACCGCCTACACCATGATCGTCTCCACCGCTCCCGCGGTGATTCAGTTCTTCGCGCTCGAATCCGTCTCGGCGCTCGACCTGCCGGCGACCTTGTGGTGGTACGTGCTGCTGCTGGTCACGGTGTGCACCGTGATGCCCGTGTTCCTGGTCGCCGAATCGCTCAAGCGCATCGGCGCCAACCACTTCGCGCTGATCGGCGCGCTGGGGCCGGTCACCACGGTGCTGGCGGATTTCTTTCTCATGGATGGGGCGCTCTCCGCGGTGCAGATCTTCGGCGGCGCATTGGTGATCTCCGGAGTATTGCTGGTATCAGTCAAAAGGAGCTGAACATGGATCTCGGCATCAAGGGAAAAACCGCGCTGGTATGCGCGGCATCGAAGGGGTTGGGCAAGGGCTGCGCGCAGGCGCTCGCCAGGGAAGGCGTCAGCCTGGTCATCACCGCGCGCGGCAATGAAGCGCTGGAAGCGACCGCGGAGGAAATCCGGAAAACTACTGGCGTGAAAGTCATCGCCGTCGCGGGCGACATCACCACGCCGGAAGGCCGCGCGGCGGCGCTCGCCGCCTGCCCCAACCCCGACATCCTCATCAACAACGCGGGCGGCCCGCCGCCGGGCGACTTCCGCAGCTGGTCGCGCGAGGACTGGCTGAAAGCACTGGACGCCAACATGCTGACGCCGATCGAGCTCATCAAGGCGGTGGTGGACGGGATGATCGCGCGCAAGTACGGCCGCATCGTCAACATCACCTCGGGCGCGGTGAAGATGCCGATCCCGGAACTGGGCTTGTCCAACGGCGCGCGCACCGGCCTCACCGGCTTTGTGGCCGGCCTCGCGCGCCAGACGGTGGCGCACAACGTCACCATCAACGGCCTGCTGCCCGGGCCGTTCGACACCGACCGGCTGCGCAGCAACCTCAAGTTCAACGCTCAGAAACTGGGCAAAACTGAAGCGGAGCTGGAAAGGGTACGCATGCAGGCCAATCCCGCCAAGCGCTTCGGCAGCATCGAGGAGTTCGGCGCCGCCTGCGCGTTTCTCTGCAGCGCGCACGCCGGCTTCATCACCGGCCAGAACCTCCTGCTGGACGGCGGCGCCTACCCAGGTTCGATTTAAGCGACGGCTTTCAGCGCCGTGCGCTCGTCCTCAACCATGCGGGCGAGCGTACGGCGGAAATGCACCAGCGGCGCATCTGCAACGATGGCGTTCATCTGGAACGCCGGATCGGCTTCGAGCGTCTTCTGCTGCGCCTCGATGATCGCCTTGTCCTCGTTGAAACCATCCACCATGGAGCGGTAGAGCGACAGCGCCACCTTGGGATCGTCCAGCGCGTAGTCGTGCAGGTAATCCCAGAAGAAGTGCGTGCTGCGGGAAGTCTCCGGCGTGAAGAACTGGCAGTTGCGGTACTGCTTCGCGTTGGAAAGATCGCCCTTCTCCGCGCCCGTGCCCGCCGGCGAGAACAGCGTCTCCATGAAGAAAATGCCCGGCACGTACATGCGGGCGATATTGCGCCGGTCCACCGGCGCATCGCCCGGCACCACCTTCTTGTGGAACGGCGGCGGCGGCGCGCCCATGTGCCAGCGCTCGACGCGAAAGCCGTCGTCGAGGCGCTCAATCGCCGTCGGCTTGGACTTGAACGCGTATTCCTCCGAGCCGCCCAGCGTCTTGGTGTGCACGAAAGCGAGGTGCGCGAAGTCCGCGAGGTTGTCGACGATCAGCAGGTAATTCGAGTCGTAGTGCATGTAGCCGGGATGGCCGCGCCAGCCCTTGTCGCGCAGGTACGGAAAATCGAGGATCTTCGCTGGATCGGCTTTTGCCGGATCGCCCATCCAGATCCAGACGAGGCGGTCGCGCTCGACCACCGGGTAGCTGCGTACGCCAAGCTTCGGCGGAATGTTGTCCTGCCCCGGGATCTGCACGCACTTGCCGGCCGCGTCGAACTTCAGGCCGTG
>JANXUV010000129.1 GCA_025356085.1 Betaproteobacteria bacterium | reverse complement strand
GCGCCGCTCGGGCCCCATCAGGACCTTGTCCTTCGCAAACTCGAAGTCCGCCAGGTCGAGGCGTTCCTTGTTCTGGCGCGCCGCCAGCAGCGCGGCCTCGTTGACGAGGTTCGCGAGATCCGCGCCCGAGAAGCCCGGCGTGCCGCGCGCGATGATGTCGGCCTTGACGTCCGGCGCGAGCGGCACCTTGCGCATATGCACCAGCAGGATCTGTTCGCGGCCGCGGATGTCGGGCAGCGGCACCACCACCTGCCGGTCGAAACGGCCCGGGCGCATCAGCGCCGGGTCGAGTACGTCGGGGCGGTTGGTGGCGGCGATGACGATTACGCCCACGTTGGCCTCAAAACCATCCATTTCCACGAGCAGCTGGTTCAGCGTTTGTTCGCGCTCGTCGTTGCCGCCGCCGAGGCCCGCGCCGCGCTGGCGGCCGACCGCGTCGATCTCGTCGATGAACACAATGCAAGGAGAATGTTTCTTCGCCTGCTCGAACATGTCGCGCACGCGCGCAGCACCCACGCCGACGAACATCTCGACGAAGTCGGAGCCGGAGATGGAAAAGAACGGCACTTTCGCCTCGCCGGCGATGGCCCGCGCGAGCAGCGTCTTGCCGGTGCCGGGGTTGCCGACCATCAGCACGCCGCGCGGGATGCGCCCGCCCAGCTTCTGGAATTTGGTCGGATCGCGCAGGAAGTCGACCAGTTCGGAGACTTCCTCTTTCGCTTCCTCGCAGCCCGCGACGTCGGCGAAGGTCACGGTGTTGGTGGATTCATCCAGCATCCGCGCTTTGGATTTGCCGAAGCTGAAGGCGCCGCCGCGCCCGCCGCCCTGCATCTGGCGCATGAAGAACACCCAGACCCCGATCAGCAGCAGCATCGGGAACCAGGAGACGAAGATGTTCATCAGCAGCGAAGGCTCTTCCTCGGGCTTGGCCTCCACCTTGACGCCGTACTTGAGCAAGTCCGAAACCAGCCAGATGTCGCCCGGCGAATAGCTCACCACGCTCTTGCCTTCGGTGGTGGTGGCTTTGAGCTGGCGGCCCTCGATCGTCACTTTGGCGATGCGGCCGGCCTTCACCTCTTCCAGGAACTGCGAATACTCCATCGGCGAACGCGCCGCCTGGCGGGTGTTGAACTGGTTGAACACCGTCATCAGCACCAGTCCGATGACCAGCCAGATGACGAGGTTTTTAAGCATGTTATTCAAGGACTTGCTCCTTCATCGGACCGCTATTGTATTCCCTTCAGACCGCGTGCGAGCAGATACGTTTCGCGCGATTCCTCGCGCGACGCCGAGGGTTTGAGCGTGCGCACTTCGCGGAACAGGTTTTTCATCTCCTTGAGCAAGCCCGCAAACTCATCTCCCTGGAACACTTTCACCAGAAACACGCCGCCCGGCAGCAGCTGCGCCCGGCAGAAATCCAGACCCGTGCGGACTAATTCGGCCGCCCGCGCCTGGTCGGACGAGGCGATGCCCGAAATATTCGGCGACAGGTCCGAAAGCACCGCATCCGCCTTGCGCCCGCCCAGCGCCGCCACGATCTGCGCCTGCACTTCCGGCGCCCGGAAATCGCCGCGAAATACCGTTACTCCCGACATGGGGGCGATTTCAAGGAGATCAACCGCGACCACCCGGCCGGCGGCACCAACGATGCCCGCTGCCACTTGGGACCACCCCCCGGGGGCGGCGCCCAGATCGACCACGCAGGCGCCTGGAATGAGGAGGCGATCCCGGGTGTTAATCTCGATGAGCTTGAACGCGGCGCGCGAGCGATAGCCGTCCGAGCGCGCCTTGCGCACGTACGGGTCTTTGACATGACGCTGCAACCAGCGGTTGCTGGATTTCGACTTGGCGATGGAGGCACCTGATGCGGTTTCACGCTAGCTTAAACGCAATGATCGGCCTGTTCCTGCTGGCGGGTTGCGCCGCCATGAACGGCAAGAGCGGCGGTCAAGGACCGTCCGCCGAGGAACTGGCCAGGATCCGTCCGGGCGTGACCACCGCGGGAGAGGTAAAGGCGCTGCTTGGCCCGCCGATCCGCAGCACCCGCTTCAATCGCATGGACCGGGACGTCTGGGAATACCGGCAATACAACGATCCGATGAGCGAGTATCACATCGCCGTGCAGTTCTCCTCGGACGGGATCGCGCGCGAAGTGCTGGCGCTCAAGGACTACAACCGGGAACCGTGCGGGCCGTGACCCGGGCCATGAACTCCGCCGAGCGCAAGGCGCTGAAGGCGCGCGCGCATGCGCTCGACCCGATCGTCCATCTGGGCGAAAAGGGCCTCACCGAGGCGGTGATCGCCGAAATCGGCCGTGCGCTGGCCACCCATGAACTGCTCAAGGTAAGGGCCGGCGGACTCGACCGCGACGAGCGCGAAGCGGCCTTCGCGGAAATCTGCACGAAGCTGGACGCGCAACTCGTCCAGCATATCGGCAAGGTGCTGGTGATCTACCGGAAAAGACCGGACCCTACTCCGGCGTAAAGCCAGACTCGCGGATCACTTTCGCGTATTTCGCGGTGTCGGCCAGCTGCGTCGCGGCAAGCTGTTCGGGCGTGCTGCCGATCGGCTCGGCGCCCTGCAGCAGCAGCCGCTCGCGCACCTCCGGCAGGTTGACGATGCGCACGGCTTCCGCGGAAAGCTTCGCGACGATCTCCTTCGGCGTGCCGGCGGGCGCATACAGCGCCAGCCAGGAACCGGACTCGTAGCCGGGCACGCCCGCTTCGGCGATCGTCGGCAATTCCGGCACCGCCACTGAACGCTTCGCGCTGCTGACCGCCAGCGCGCGCAGCTTGCCGCCTTTCACCTGCGGCAGGCTCTCCAGGGCGGTGGCGAAGGACATCGACACATGCCCCGCGATTAGGTCGGCCACCGCCGGCCCGCCGCCTTTGTACGGAATATGCGTGATCTCGATGCCGGTCATGCTGGCGAACAGCGCCCCGGATACGTGCGGCATGCCGCCGGCGCCGGAACTCGAATAGTTGAGCTTGCCGGGATTCGCCCTGGCGAGCGCGATCAGTTCGGCGACCGAGTTCGCTTTCACCGAGGGATGCACCAGCAGCAGCATCGGCAATCCGGCCACCTGCGAGATCGGTACAAAGTCCTTCACCGGGTCGTAAGAGAGCTTCTTGTACAGGCTGACGTTGATGGCATGGGTGCCGATGTTGCCCATCATGAGGGTGTAGCCGTCAGGCGCCGCCTTGGCGGTGTATTCGGTACCGAGGATTCCCGCCGCGCCGCCCTTGTTCTCGACCAGTACCGGCTGGCCGAGCGCCTCCTGCAGCTTCTGCGCGATCACCCGGGTGCCGACGTCGGTGCCGCCGCCCGGGGGGAACGGCACGACGATGCGGATGGGTTTCGAGGGGTAGGTCTGGGACTGTGCGTGCTGGGGAAAATAAACGACGAGCAACAGCAAAAACAGGAAACGCATCTTATTCGTAACGCACGTCCAGGATTTCGTAGCGCTTCACGCCGCCCGGCGTCTGCGCGTCGACGATGTCGCCGGACTCCTTGCCGATCAGCGCGCGCGCGATCGGCGAGTTGATCGAAATGCGGCCCTGCTTGATGTCGGCTTCGTCGTCGCCGACGATCTGGTAGGTGGTCGCCTTCTTGCCTTTCTCCTCGAGGTCCACGGTGGCGCCGAACACGCAGCGGCCATCGGAGTCGAGCAGCTTCGGGTCGACCACCTGCGCGTTGCCGAGTTTCGCCTCCAGTTCGGAGATACGGCCTTCGATGAAGCCCTGCTGGTTGCGCGCCGCGTCGTACTCGGCGTTCTCGGACAGGTCGCCGTGCGCGCGCGCCTCGGCGATCGCGGTAATGACGTTGGGTCGTTCCACGGACTTGAGCCGGTGCAGCTCCACGCGCAGCAGCTCGGCGCCGCGCGTGGTCATCGGGGTTTTGGCCATGGTCTCAGTCTAATCCAGTTGGGCGTGCAGGTCCTGCAGTCGGTAGGGTTCCAGCGAACCGATCGACTGCATGCCGCTGCAGGCGGCGCGAGCGCCGGCGATGGTGGTGTAGTAGGTGACCCGCTGCGCCAGCGCCGTGGTGCGGATCGAGCGCGAGTCGGAAATCGCGGTGCGCGTGTCCTCGACGGTGTTGACGATGAAGCTGATGTCGCCGTTTTTGATCATGTCGACGATATGCGGCCGGCCCTCCGCCACTTTGTTGATCGGCGTCACCTCGACGCCGAGCTCGCGGATCGCCTGCGCGGTGCCGCGGGTCGCCAGCACGCTGAAGCCCATCTCCACCAGGTCGCGCGCGATCGCCGCGGCGACGCGCTTGTCGCCGTCGCGCACGCTGATGAATGCGCGGCCGCCCTTGGGCAGCTTCACGCCGGCGCCCACCTGCGATTTGATGAAAGCCTCGCCGAAAGAGCGGCCGACGCCCATCACTTCGCCGGTCGACTTCATCTCAGGGCCGAGGATGGTATCCACACCGGGGAACTTGACGAAGGGGAACACCGATTCCTTGACCGAAAAGTATGGCGGCATGACTTCCTTCGAGATACCCTGCTGCGCCAGCGAAATGCCCGCCATGCAGCGCGCCGCGATCTTGGCCCAGGGAATGCCGGTCGCCTTGGATACGAAGGGCACCGTGCGAGAGGCGCGCGGATTGACTTCCAGCACGTAGACAAGCGACTCGCCGTCCCTTTTCTGGATGGCGAATTGCACGTTCATCAGGCCGATCACGTCCAGCGCCCGGGCCATCAGCACAGTCTGGCGGTGCAGTTCGCGCTGCAGCTCGGCGCTGATCGAATGCGGCGGCAGGCAGCAGGCCGAATCGCCCGAGTGCACGCCCGCCTGCTCGATATGCTCCATGATGCCGGCCACCAGCACGCTGCCGCCATCCGACACCGCGTCCACGTCCACCTCGATCGCGTCGCTCAGGTAGCGGTCGAGCAGCACCGGCGAGTCGTTCGACACCTTGACCGCGTCCTTCATGTAGCGTTCGAGCTCGGACTGCTGGTGCACGATCTCCATGGCGCGCCCGCCCAGCACGTAGCTCGGGCGCACCACCACCGGGTAGCCGATTTCTTCAGCCAGCTTGACGGCCGCCTGCGCCGAACGCGCGGTCCGGTTGGGCGGCTGCAGCAGCTTGATTTTCTGCAGCAGCTTCTGGAAGCGCTCGCGGTCTTCCGCCATGTCGATCATGTCGGCGCTGGTGCCGATGATCGGCACGCCCGCGGCGGCGAGGTCGCGCGCGAGTTTCAGCGGCGTCTGGCCGCCGTACTGCACGATCACGCCGAAGGGCTTTTCCTTGTCGACGATCTCCAGCACGTCTTCCAGCGTCAGCGGCTCGAAGTACAGACGGTCGGAGGTGTCGTAGTCGGTCGAGACGGTCTCCGGATTGCAGTTGACCATGATGGTCTCGAAGCCGTCCTCGCGCAGCGCCATCGCCGCGTGCACGCAGCAGTAGTCGAACTCGATGCCCTGGCCGATGCGATTCGGCCCGCCGCCCAGCACCATGATCTTGCGCTTGTCCGTCGGCTCGGCTTCGCACTCTTCCTCGTAGGTCGAATACATGTAGGCGGTGCGCGTGGCGAACTCCGCCGCGCAGGTGTCGACGCGCTTGTATACCGGCCGGATGCCGAGGGCATGGCGTTTTTCTCTTACAAGCCTTTCATTCGAATTGAAAAGATAGGCCAACCGGCGATCGGAGAAGCCCTTTCTTTTTAACTCTCTTAATTTTTCTTTTCCAATATCTTCAAGCTTCTCGTCATCCAGTTCCATCTCCAGGTCGACGATTTCCTTGATCTGCGCGAGGAACCACGGGTCGATGTGCGTCAGGCGGTGCACCTCGTCCAGCGTGAAGCCGTTCTCGAAGGCGTCGCCGACGTACCAGATGCGCTCCGGGCCTGGCTCGCCCAGCTCGCGCTCCAGCGTCTCGCGGTCAGTGGTTTTCTGGTTGAGGCCGTCCACGCCGACTTCCAGCCCACGCAGCGCCTTCTGGAACGACTCCTGGAATGTACGGCCGATCGCCATCACCTCGCCCACCGACTTCATCTGCGTGGTCAGGCGGTCGTTGGCCTGCGGGAATTTTTCGAAGGCGAAGCGCGGCACCTTCACAACGACGTAGTCGATGGTGGGCTCGAACGAGGCCGGCAATTCGTATAAACCCGTGCCCCCGGTGACATCGTTCTTCAGTTCATCCAGCGTGTAGCCGACCGCGAGCTTCGCGGCGACCTTGGCGATCGGGAAGCCGGTCGCTTTCGAGGCCAGCGCCGAGGAACGCGACACGCGCGGATTCATCTCGATCACCACCATGCGCCCGTCCGCCGGATTGATGGCGAATTGCACGTTTGAGCCGCCGGTATCCACGCCGATCTCGCGCAGCACCGCGATCGAGGCGTCGCGCAGGATCTGGTATTCCTTGTCGGTCAGCGTCTGCGACGGCGCCACGGTGATCGAATCACCGGTGTGCACGCCCATCGGGTCGAGGTTTTCGATGGAGCAGACGATGATGCAGTTGTCCGCCTTGTCGCGCACCACCTCCATCTCGAATTCCTTCCAACCGATCAGCGACTCCTCGATCAGCAGCTCATGCGTGGGCGAGGCTTCGATGCCTCGCTCGCAGATGGTGACGAACTCCTCCCGGTTGTAGGCGATGCCGCCGCCGGTGCCGCCGAGCGTGAAAGACGGCCGGATCACCACCGGGTAGCCGAGGCTCGCCTGCACCTGCAGCGCCTCTTCGAGCGAGTGCGCCAGGTAGGAACGCGCCGAAGCGAGGCCGATGCGCGTCATCGCCTGCTTGAATTTCTCGCGATCCTCGGCCTTGTCGATCGCCTCGCGCGAGGCGCCGATCATTTCCACGCCGAATTTCTCCAGCACGCCGTTCTTGGCCAGGTCCAGCGCGCAGTTGAGCGCGGTCTGGCCGCCCATCGTCGGCAGCAGCGCGTCCGGGCGCTCCTTCTCGATGATGCGTGCCACCGTCTGCCAGGTGATCGGCTCGATGTAGGTGGCGTCGGCCATCTCCGGGTCGGTCATGATGGTCGCCGGGTTGGAATTCACCAGCACCACCCGGTAACCCTCCTGCCTGAGCGCCTTGCAGGCCTGCGCGCCCGAATAGTCAAATTCGCAGGCCTGGCCGATGACGATCGGGCCCGCGCCGATGATCAGGATGCTCTTGATGTCAGTGCGCTTTGGCATCGCTCATCAACTTTGCGAAACGGTCGAACAGGTAGCCGATGTCGTGTGGTCCCGGACTTGCTTCCGGATGTCCCTGAAAACAGAACGCGGGACGATCTGTGCGCGCGAGCCCCTGCAGTGATCCGTCGAACAACGAAATGTGCGTCGGCCGCAGATTCTTCGAAAGCGTTTTCGGATCGACCGCGAAACCATGGTTCTGGCTGGTAATCACCACCTGCCCGGTATCGAGGTCTTTCACCGGATGGTTGGCGCCGTGGTGGCCGAACTTCATCTTCAGCGTCTTCGCCCCGGAGGCCAGGCCCATCAGTTGATGGCCGAGGCAGATGCCGAACACGGGTATCTTCGTCGCATCGAGGATCTCCCTGATCGCTTCGATGGCGTAATCGCAGGGCTCGGGATCCCCCGGGCCGTTGGAGAGAAAGACGCCGTCCGGCTTCAATTCAAGAATTTCTTTTGCAGAGAAAGTAGCGGGAACAACGGTGACCCGAGCGCCTCGCTCGGCGATGAGGCGCAGGATGTTGCGCTTGATGCCATAGTCGCAGGCGACGACATGAAAATCGCTGTTTAGCGCTTTCTCGTGCCCTTTGCCGAGAACCCAGGGGCCCTCGGTCCACTCGTACAGCTTGCTCACCGTCACGACCTTGGCCAGGTCCATCCCGGCCAGGCCCGGAAACGCTTTGGCTTCCGCGAGCGCCTTCTTTTCGTCGATTTCCCCCGCCATCAGGCAGCCGCTCTGGGCGCCCTTCTCCCGCAGGATGCGCGTCAGCTTGCGGGTGTCGATATCGGCGATGGCGACGATCTTCTGTTCCAGCAGGTACGAGCCGAGATTCCTCTGGCTGCGCCAGTTCGATTCCAGCGCCGGCAGGTCGCGCACCACCAGGCCCGCGGCATGCACGCGGCCCGCCTCCTCGTCCTCACGATTGACCCCGGTGTTGCCGATGTGCGGATAAGTCAGCGTGACGATCTGGCGGCAATACGAGGGATCGGTGAGGATTTCCTGGTAGCCGGTCATGGCGGTGTTGAACACCACCTCGCCCACGCTGGAGCCGGGCGCGCCGATGGACCGGCCCCGAAACACCGACCCGTCAGCGAGGACGAGGGCGGCGGAATCGAGCACTGGCACGGCGGACTCCCGGTTCGTGTAGCAAAAAACAGCGGATACGAAAAAGCGGAAGAGGCTTGCGCCCCTCCCGCTCAATTTGAGCGACGAATTATACCCCGCCCTGTTATTTCAGGCCAAGAATGTCTTTCATGTCGTAGAGCCCCGCGCGCTTGCCGCGCAGGAAGCGGGCGGCGCGCAGCGCCCCCAGGGCGTAGGTCAGCCGGCTCTGCGAGCGGATGGTGACTTCGACCCGCTCGCCGGTGCCCGCGAAGATCACGGTGTGCTCGCCGACGATGTCGCCACCGCGGATGGCGTGAAAGCCGATCTGCTTCGCCGGCCGCGCGCCGGTGTCGCCGTGACGGCCGTGCACAGATGTGGAAGAAAGATCTTGTTTTAGAACGGAAGAAATAATCTCCCCCAATTTCAGCGCGGTGCCCGAAGGCGCATCCACCTTGTGGCGGTGGTGCGCTTCGACGATCTCGACGTCGAAATCATTGCCGAGGATGCCGGCCGCGACCTCGGCCAGCTTGAACACGGCGTTCACCCCAACGGCGAAATTCGGCGACATCGCGATCGGGATCTTGCGGCCCGCCTGCAGGATCGCCTTGCGCAGCGGCTCGGAGATGCCGGTGGTGCCGATGACGATCGACTTGCCCAGGCGCGCGCAGGCGTCCAGATGCTCGATGGTTCCTTCCGGCCGGGTGAAATCGATCAGCACGTCGCCGGCAGCCACCGCCTTGCCCACGTCCGAGCCGACCTTCAGGCCCCCGGCCGGCCGGCCAATCGCCGTGCTGCCCTTGGCGTCCAGCAAGGCGGCGAGCTGCAGGGACTTATCGGCCAGCACCGCCTCAATCAGCGTCTGGCCCATCTTGCCGCCGGCGCCGGCGATCGCGACTCTGAGCTTGCTCATGGCGTCACTGCCTCACAATCCAATTTTGTCCAGCATGCGGCCGAAGAAGCCGGGTTCCGTGGTTTCCTGCACGGGTTTGTCCTTTTCGGCCTTTTTTGCATCTTCGCTCGCGACCGGCTCCGGCTTCTTCTCGGGCGCGGCTGAGTCCGTCCCCCAGTTCTGCTTCGTGGGCTCCCAGCTTTCCGCAGGCCTGGAAACCTCGGCCGCCGGCTTGACGGGCTCGGCCACGGGCTTCGGCGCCTCGGCGGCGGGTTTGGTGGCCGGTACGGCGGCGGGCTTGACCAGCGGATCGAAGCCGGTCGATTGCGTCGCGGCGGCGTCGGCGGGCATCAGATCGCCGATCACGCGCGCCAGCTTGTCCTTCTCGAACACCACCGACAGGTTGCGCTGCTCGCGCTTGCCGTCCGACATCACGCGATAAAAAACGTAATCCCAGCGATCGGCGTGGAAGATGTCGGTCACCAGCGGCGTGCCGAGAATGAAGCGCACTTGCTCCTTGGTCATGCCGGGCTTGAGCTGCGCCACCATCTCCTGCGAGATGAAGTTGCCCTGCTGGATCACCATCCGGTACGGCGTGATGCCGGGCACCTTGGGCATCTCGATCGACTTGCAGGAGGCAAGCAGCAGCGGCAGCAGCGCGGCCGGCAGCAACGCCGGCAAGTTGCGGATAACGCGGTAGAAAAACATGTTCATAAGCCTATAATGATAACGGATGAGTACCGCTCAGAGCTTGAAGGAAATCGGCCTCAAGGCCACGCTGCCGCGCCGCCGGATCCTCGAACTGTTCGAGGCCAGCAAGGTGCGCCACCTGTCCGCCGAGGACGTCTACAAGGCCCTGATCGCCGAAGGGATGGACGTTGGACTCGCCACCGTCTATAGGGTTCTCACTCAATTTGAGCAAGCCGGCCTGCTGGCCCGGCAGCATTTCGAGACCGGCAAGGCGGTGTTCGAGCTGAACCAGGGCGGCCACCACGACCACCTGGTCTGCCTGCAGTGCGGGCGCGTCGAGGAGTTCTACGACGCCGACATCGAGAAGCGCCAGGGCGAGATCGCCAGGAAGAATGGCTTCGAACTGCGCGGCCACTCGCTCGCCCTGTACGGCGATTGCACCAAAACCAACTGCCCGCACCGGCCCGCCTGACGGCGGAGCGCCCCGCTTCGCGACCTGATCCGCGATATCAGGGCTCTGCCGGGTTGGCGGCAAGAAGCCGCAGCGTTTCCTCGTAGATTCGTTCGCGCGGCCCGAAGGCGACCAGGTCGATGCGGCGGCCGGCGGCGATGCGATAGATCAACCTGAAGCGGCCGACCCGCAGGCTCCACAAGCCGGAAAGCTCTTCTCTCAGCGCCTTGCCACAACCCGGGTCGGCGGCGACCGCTTCGAGCGCGCCCCTGAGTTTTCGCTTGAGGTGCGGATGCAGACCCCGGATCAGCGCAAACAGCGCGGGGGGCACGCGCAATTTATACGCCACGTGCGCCACCGGCCGAACTACTTGAGGAGTTCTTCCAGCGTGTAGAGCCTGGCTTTACGTGCCTTGAGGGCGGCGATCCCGGCGCGGATCTCGCGCATCAGGTCCCGGTCGGCGCGGATCTCACGCGTTTCCCGCCAGCTTTCGTATTCCTCGGGACTCACCAGCACCGCCGCTGGGCGGCCATTGCGCGTGATCATCACCTCCCCGTCACGGCGCTCGACGTCCTCGATCAAGCCGCTCAGTTTCGCCTTCGCTTCGGACAGGGACAGGGTTTTCATGCGCGCTCCCGGGAGACCAGAATTCTGGTCATTCTAGCGTATTCGGGGCGGCACTACTTTCCCAGCAGTTCCGCGGCGTGCTTGCGGGTCGTCGCGGTAATCTCGGTTCCGCCCAGCATTCGCGCCAGCTCTTCGATCCGGCCGGCGCGGTCCAGTTTTGCGACGGCGCTGCTGATTTTTCCCTTGCCGCCTGATTTCGACACCGACCACTGCGCATCGCCCTGCGCGGCGACCTGCGCGAGGTGGGTGACGCAGAACACCTGGCGCTGCTTGCCGAGTTTCTTCAGCGAGCGCCCTACCGTTTCGGCGACCGCGCCACCGATGCCCGAATCGACCTCGTCGAAGACGAGCGTGCCGACCGGGGATTCCTTCGCGGCGACGAGCTGGATGGCGAGGCTGATGCGCGACAGTTCGCCGCCTGAGGCGACTTTCGCCAGCGGCCGCAGCGGCAGGCTCGGATGCGAGGCGACTTCGAAGGCGATGTCTTCCGCGCCCGCGCCGCCCGGTTCGTCCAATGCGGTGAGCGACACGGCAAACCGCGCACCGCTCATCGCCAGGCTCTGCATCGCCTGGGTGACATCTTTGCCGAGCGCGAGCGCCCCGCTTTTTCGCTTCGCCGACAATTTCTTCGCTACGGCGTCGTAGCGGCTCTTCGCCGCCGCCACTTCGCGCTGCAGTGCCTCGGGGCTCGCGGCCAGTTCCAGTTCCTTGAAGCGTTGCAGGAGTTCCTGTTCGAGTCCCGGCAGTTGCGCCGGCTTGACGCGGTACTTGCGCGCGGCCGCATGCAGCACCTCGATGCGCTGCTCGGCCGCGCGCAGCGCATCCGGATCGAGATCGACGCGGGAGGCGTAGTCGCGCAGGTCGCGCGCCGCTTCGCCCGCCTGCGCTTCGGCGGATTCGAGCATCCCGACGATCGCCTTCAGCCCGTCATCGTGCTCGGACAGCGCGCGCAGCCTGTTTGCCACCGCCGAAAGCTGAGGCAGGCAAGCGCCGTCGGCTTCCGACAGCGCCTCCAGCGACGATTGCGCGCCGGCCAGCAGGCTCGAGCCGTGCGCCAGGCGCTGGTGCTGGGCGGCAAGCTCGTCCCACTCGCCCTCCTTCAGGACGAGCCTTTTCAGTTCCGCGACTTTCTCCTGCAGTTCTTCACGCTCGGCTTCGCGCCTGGCGAACTGCTCCTCCGCCTCGGCCGCGAGCGCCTCCAGCCGCTTCCAGCCGCGAAAGGCTTCCGCGCAGCCGCCCGCGAGCTCTTGCGCCCCGGCCTGCGCGTCGAGCAGCTCGCGCTGCGCCGCCGCGCGCAGCAGCGACTGGTGCTCGTGCTGGCCGTGGATGTCCACCAGGAATTCGCCTGCTTCACGCAGCTGCGCCAAGGTCGCTGAATGGCCGTTGACGAAGCAGCGCGAGCGGCCGGCCCGGTCGATCGTGCGGCGCAGGATTACGGCATCCGGATCGCCCTCGAGTCCAGCGTCGCCGATGAATTTTTTCAAGGATTCATTGCTTGAAAATTCAAATTCGGCAGACAGTTCCGCGCGTTCCGCGCCTTCGCGCACCAGCGAGGCGTCGGCGCGTCCGCCGACCAGCAGTTCGACGGCATCCACCAAAATCGATTTGCCCGCGCCCGTCTCGCCACTGAGCACCGTGAAGCCGGGGCCGACCTCGAGCTCGACTTGGTCGACGATGACGAAATCCCGGATCACCAGCGCGCGCAGCATCGACCGGCTCCAGCTAGTACTTCTTGATGTCGCTATGCGCAACCATCACCATATGCACGAGCAGGAATAGGAACAGCGTCGCGGTCCATAGCGAGAAGATGGAGAAACCGCGGTACAGGTCGAGCGTCGCGACCACGGCGAAAAACAGGAACACGTCGATCAGGGTAATGTCGAGGACCAGCACCAAAAGCTTCGCCGGCCGCGTTTCCAGCGCAGCCTGAACGCCGGACATTAAGGCGTTGGTCGGAAACTTGGCGGCGAGCACGCGCACCGTCCACCACGCGACCGCCAGGACGCACTTGGCCAGCGCCGCATACAGGAAGGACGGCATCCTTGAACGCCTTGGGCGATAAACTCCACTGGCCGATCAGAAAATTGAAAACGATGACAAGATCGCCGTACATAGACATAGCACCCCTCTTCTGCCAGCCAATCAGTCGTCCAGCCGCTGCCCCACCGCCTTGCTCCAGCGCAGCTTCTCGCGCAGCATCGTGAAGTAGCTGTAGCCCGGCGGATGCACGAAGCGGATCGCGTCCGCCGAGCGCTTCAGCACCAGGCGGTCGCCTTCCTGCAGGTCGGTGAGCGCGAAGCCGTCGAAGTGCGCGCGCGCATCCAGCGCGCGCAGCAGCTCGATCTCGATCACGCTCGAATCGCTCACGCTCACCGGCCGCGCCGAGAGCACGTGCGGGTTGAGCGGCACCAGCGCGAAGGCCGGCACGGTCGGCTGCAGGATCGGCCCCTGCGCGGACAGCGCATAGGCGGTCGAGCCGGTCGGCGTGGCGACGATCACGCCATCGGCGCGCAGGCGGTAAACGTATTCGCCGTTGATGCTCAGCTTGAATTCGATCAGGCGCGCCTGCGAGCCCTTGGTCAACACCGCCTCGTTGAGCGCCACTGTGCGCAACAGCGACTTGCCGCCGCGCAGTATCTCTACCTCGATCAGCGCGCGCTCCTCGATGCTATGGCGGCCCTCCAGGATCGCGCCCACCGATTCGCTCATTTCGGACAGCGCGATGTCGGTCATGAAGCCCAGGCGCCCCTGGTTGATGCCCGCCAGCGGCACCTTGTGGCGCGCCAGGTTGCGCGCCGCGGCCAGCATGGTGCCGTCGCCGCCCAGCACGATGGCCAGGTCGGCGCCGCGGCCGATCTCCTCGTAGCCCGCGGTTTTGCTTCCCGCCGCGCCGTTCTCCCCGACGCTGGCCGCGGTCTCCTTCTCGATCATCACCTCGCAGCCGCGCTGGCGCAGGAAATCGCGCAGCGCGCGCAGCGACTGGGCGATTTCGGGGGTCTGCTTGCCGACCAGTGCGACACGTTTAAAGGCGGGCTTCACCGGCGGATTCTAACTGTAGAATCCGCAGATGCTGGATAAACGAGCGCAGATCCTGCTGAAGACTCTCGTCGAGCGCTACATCGCCGAGGGCCAGCCGATCGGCTCGCGCACCCTCTCGCGCCATGCCGGACTCGACCTGTCCCCGGCCACCATCCGCAACGTGATGTCCGACCTGGAGGAGCTGGGCCTGATTTCGAGCCCGCACACCTCGGCCGGCCGCGTGCCGACGCCGCTCGGCTACCGCTTCTTCGTCGACTCGCTGCTGGTGGTGAAGCAGCTCGGTTCGGGCGAACTGCACCAGCTCGAAGACCAGCTGCACCCAGACAACCCGCAGCGCGCCATCAAGGCCGCCTCGCAGCTGCTGTCGCAGCTGACCAGCTTCGCCGGCGTGGTGATGACGCCGCGGCGGCGCGCCCTCTCGTTCCGCCAGATCGAGTTCCTGCGCCTGTCCGAGAAGCGCGTGCTGCTGATCGTGGTCACGCCCGAGGGCGACGTGCAGAACCGCATCCTGTTCACCGACCGTGACTACCGCCCGGCCGAGCTGGTCACGGCGGCCAACTTCATCAACCAGAACTACTCCGGGCACAGCTTCGAGGACATCCGCCAGCGCCTGCAGGAGGAGTTGCGCACGATCCGCCAGGACATGCTCGGCCTGATGAACGCGGCGATGGAAGCGAGCGACCAGGCGGTCTCGGAGAGCAACGAGCAGTACGTGATCTCGGGGGAGCGCAACCTGCTGGCGGTGAGCGATCTGTCGCAGGACATGGGCCGCATGCGCCAGCTGTTCGAGCTGTTCGAGCACAAGACCTCGCTGGTGCGCATCCTCGACCTGTCGCTGCGCGGCGAGGGCGTGCAGATCTTCATCGGCGGCGAATCCGGCGTCTCGGCGCCCGACGAGGTGAGCGTGGTGACGGCGCCCTACAAGGTGGGCGGCGACGTGGTGGGCACGGTCGGCGTGATTGGCCCGACGCGCATGGCCTATGATCGCGTGGTGCCGATCGTCGATGTCACCGCCAAGCTGCTCTCAAGCGCCTTGTCCCAACCCTGAAAGGCATCCTCCTAGTCAATCTGGGCACGCCGGACGCGCCCACGCCGGATGCGGTACGGCGCTATCTCGCCGAGTTCCTCTCCGATCCTCGCGTGGTGCAGCTGCCGCGCTGGCTGTGGCTACCTCTCCTTTATGGCTTTATTTTAAGAACCAGACCAAAGAAATCGGCCCGGAAATACGCTGCGATCTGGACGCCGCAGGGCTCGCCGCTGGCGGTACATACGAAGCAGCAGACCCTGCTGCTAGGGAAAGCTCTCGCGGAAAGAAGCATCAAGGTCGCCTGCGCCATGCGCTATGGCAGGCCTACAATTCAGGAAGGCCTGAAACAACTGGCCGATTGCGGCGAACTCGTCGTGGTTCCGCTCTATCCCCAGTTCTCGCGCAGCACGACAGAGAGCATCCGCGACGTCCTGCCGCCCGGCATGAAAATGATCGAGCAATTTCACGACCACCCCGCCTACATCGCCGCCCTCGCGGCCGGCGTACAGCGTCATTGGACGGCGCACGGCAAGGCGAAGTTGGTGATGAGCTTCCACGGCCTGCCGAAGCGCTCGGTCGAGCAAGGCGATCCCTACCAGGCCCAGTGCATCGCCACCGCCAAGATCCTGGCCGGCACACTGCGCATCGCCCCGGCCGATTACCTGATCACCTTCCAGTCCCGCTTCGGCGCCGCGGAATGGCTGCAGCCCTACACCGAGCCGACGCTGATCGAACTGGCACGCTCCGGCACTGCGCGCGTCGACGTGATCTGCCCTGGATTCGTTTCCGACTGCCTGGAAACGCTGGAAGAGATCGCGATCGAGGCCCGCCGGTCGTTCCTGCAATCAGGCGGAAAAGAATTCCATGCTCTGGCCTGCCTGAACGAAGCGCCCGAGTGGATCGTGGCGCTCGGAAAAATCGCCGCCTAGCCTCTCTCCGCGAGCCGCCGGTTGGCCTGCATCAGGCGCTCGATCAGCACGCTCATGAACGCCTTGTTGAAACCCACCTGGCAGGCGTCGGTGGCGGCGCGCAGCGCGGAGGCCTTGATCTCGATCACCGTGACCTCTTCCCGCGAGGTGATGGTGGTGGTGCGCCGCTCGATGCTGTCGGTGAAATAAAGGATCTCGCCGAAGCAGCCTCCCGGTTTGATGGTGTTCAGCTCCGCGCCCGACAGCGTCACGCTGACCTCGCCCGCGATGAGCAGATAGAAACTCTCACCCTGGTCGCCTTCGCGGATAATCACCGTGCCGGCCGGGATTTTCCGCCACATGCCGATGCGCACCACTTCCCACAGCGCCACGTCGCCCATGCCGCGCAGGAACGGCGACTGGCGCAGCTCGTTGAATTTCTCCGAATCGGACAGCGAGGCTCCGCTCATCCGCAGCGCCCCGAAGGCCTGGCTCAGGTCCTTGCCGAATTCGAGCCACGAGCCGTAGCGCCGCATCGGATCGCGGCGGATCGCGGTCATCACGATCCGATCGAGCACCTCGGGCAGGTCCGGGCGCAGCGTCGCGGGCCGCGGCGGGTCGGTGTTCAGGATCGCGTAGAACAGCGATTCCTGGGTGATCGCCTGGAACGGCAGGCGCCCGGTGAGCAGGCGGTACATGGTGACGCCGAGCGAGTAGATGTCGGTCTGGTGCGTCAGGGTCTCCAGCCGGATCTGCTCGGGCGACATGTAGCCCGGCGAGCCCACGCCCATGATCTGCGTGGTGTCGTGGGCGAAGTGCTGCTGGAAGGAGGCGCCGAAATCGCTCACCTTGGTCTCGCCGGCGATCGACAGCAGGATATTGGCGGGCTTGATGTCGCGGTGGATCACGCCGTGCTGGAACGCATACTCCAGCGCGCGGATGCACTTGAAGATGATCTCCACCACCTTGCTGAGCGGCAGCAGGCTGGTCACATTGGCGTGCGCATCCAGCGTCGGCCCGGACACGTATTCCATCACCACATAGCTGTGATCGGGTTCGGCCACCGCGTCGAGGATCTCGACGATGTGCGGGTGGTTCAGCTTGCCGGCCAGCGACGCCTCGGCGAGAAACGCCTTGTGCGTCATGCGCTCGGTCTGCGGATCCACATGCCGGTCGAAGAGGAACACTTTCACCGCCACTTCGCGGTCGCCGAACGGGTCGCGCGCCAGGAACACCCGGCTGGTGGCGCCGCTGCCGATCTCGCGGATGATCGAGTACTTGCCGAGCCGCGCGCCCGGCTCGAAACGGGAGTCGCCGGCGCCGCGCGTGCGGGCTGCGACGGGCGTCACCGCCTGCCGCCCTCAACGTAGGCGGCGATGTGCTGCAGCAGCTCGGCTTCCGGGTAGGGCTTGCCGAGGAACACGTCGACGCCGAGTTCGGCTGCCTGGTTGCGGTGCTTTTCAGCAGTGCGCGAGGAAATCATGATGATCGGTATGCCTCGCGTACGCGCGTCGCCACGCAGGTTGCGCGCCAGGTCGAAGCCGTCCATGCGCGGCATTTCGATGTCCACCAGCATCACGGCGGGCAGCACGTCGGTCATCTGCGCAAGCGCATCCAGCCCGTCCTTGGCGGTCAGCACCTGGTAACCCTCGCGCTCCAGCAGGCGGCTGGTGATCTTGCGCACTGTGAGCGAATCGTCCACCACCATCACCACCGGGGCAGCGCGCGCAGGCGCCGGCGGCAGCAAGACGGTGCGCTCGGCCGCCACGCGCGCGCGCATCACCAGCTGCACCGGGTTGACGATCAGCACGATGCTGCCGTCGGGGAGCACTGTCGCGCCCGCCACGCCGGGCACGCGGGCCAGTTGCGGGCCGATGCTCTTGACGACGATTTCCTGGTGGCCGACGAGCTCGTCCACATGCAGCGCGATGCGCTGGATGCCGCTGCGCAGCAACAGCACCGAGTTGTAGGTCTGTGGCGCGGGGGCGTCCGCGCCGAACAGCCGTGCCAGGCCGTGCAGCGGGTAGCGCCGCTCCCGAAAATCCACGCTCTGCGCCGCATAACGCTCGGCCAGCGCATCCGCCTTCAGGCGCAGCACCTGCTCCACCATCGCCGCCGACACCGCGAGCACGCTGCCGCCCGCGCGCACGATGACCACCTGCGTCACCGCGAGGGTCAGCGGCAGGTAGACCGTGAACGCGCTGCCCTGTCCGCGCGTGCTGGCGATGTCGATGCGGCCGCCGATGGCGGCGATTTCGCTTTTCACCACGTCCATGCCGATGCCGCGCCCGGAGAGCTCGGTGACCGCCGCTGCCGTCGACAGTCCGGAAACGAAGATCAGCTGCATCAGTTCTGTGTCCTCGCTCTCCTGGCCGGGCTGCAGCAGGCCGCGCTCCTCGGCCTTGCGGCGCAGCCGTTCGAGATCGATGCCCGCGCCGTCGTCGCTGACGATGAGGGCGATTTCATTGCCTTCCTGGCGCAGGCTGATGGAGATCTTCCCCGCTTCAGGCTTGCCTGCCGCGGCGCGCTGCTCGGGCGACTCCACGCCGTGCGCCAGCGCGTTTCGCAACATGTGCTCCAGCGGCGCGCCGATGCGGTCCATCACGCTGCGGTCGAGTTCCACCTGGCTGCCCTCGATGTGCAGCTCCGCCTTCTTGCCCAGCTCGCGCGTGGTCTGGCGCACGATGCGGTACAGCCGCTCATCGAGGATCGAGAACGGCACCGCGCGCATGCGCATCAACTCCTGCTGCACGTCGCGGCTGGTGCGCGACTGATGTGCCAGCGCGGCGTCGGTCTCGCCCAGGTTCTTGCGCAGCGACTGCTGGATCGCGTCGGCGTCGTGCAAACTCTCCGCCATCAGGCGCGTGAGCTCCTGCAGCCGGGTGTAGCGATCGAACTCGAGCGGGTCGAATTCGCTCTTGCGCTCCTCCACCTCCGTGGCGCGCGCGCGCATCTGGCTGTCGGCCTGCACCTCCACTTCGCGCAGCTGGCTGCGCAGGCGCGCGATGCTCTCGTTCAGGTCGGCGATCGACTGCTTCACTGCGCGCAGCTCGGACTCCACGCGCGAACGCGCGATGGCCACCTCGCCGGACTCGTTGATCAGGTGATCGAGTGTATCGGCGCTGACGCGCAGCATCGCCGTCGGCACGGCCAGCGGCGCCTCGGCGCGCGGCTGCTCCACGGCAGCAGCAGCCGCCTGCGGCGTCGCCTGTGGTCCCGCCGGCGCCGCTGCCGGCACTTCGGGGGCCGCCGGCGCTTCCTGTTCCGGGCCGGCCGCCATGCGTTCCAGGTCGAGGCTGAGGCGGTCCATCTTCTCTTCCAGCTCCACGAACAACGTGTCGTTGACGGCGCCCGCCTCGAGCGCCGCCTCGATGCGCCCCTCCATCACGTGCGTCAGCTCGCCCAGCCGGATCGCGCCCGCCATGCGCGCGCTGCCCTTCAGGGTATGCAGGGCACGCTGCAGCGACTGCTGCACTTTTTCATCATCCGGGCGCGCTTTCCAGTCGCGCAGGTCGCTGCCGATGAGCGGCAGCAGCAACTGCGCCTCTTCCAGGAAGATCGGCAGCAGCTGCGGATCGATGTCGTCGCGCATCACGCGCTGCGGCCTGCCGCCGGCGGGCGCTGCCGTAGCGGGAGCTGGCGCCGGGGGTTGTTCCATGACCGGCGCCGGCTGGGCGAGCAGGCGCGCGGTCAACTCGCGCAACGCGCGTTCCTGCTTGCCGGGCAATGCGGGCGCCTCGCGGCGAACCACCGAGTCCACGCGATCGTGCAGGCCCTCGATGGCCTTTTTCACCAGCTTCGCGTCTTTCAGTTCGCCGCTCTGCGCGGCGAACGGCATCCATTGCTCGAGCGCGGCCGCCAGCGAGGCGATCGGCGCGAAACCCGCGGTGTTCGAACTGCTCGCCAGCGTATGCGCCGCGCGCAAGAATTCGCGCGACACATCGCCGGGCGCGCTGCGCCACGCCTTGTACTGCTCCGCCAGCGTGGCCAGGTGCTGGCGCGCCTCGCGCAGGTAAATCTCGAGCATCAGCGGCGCGATGCGCGTGCCGCCGATCGCCACCAACTCGGGGACCGCCGTCACCTCGGAGAAGATCGGGTCCAGCGCCTGTACCGGCGCGGGGGACGCAACAGCGGCCCCCGGCACGGCTCCCGGCGTTTCGACCGTGCGCAAAAGTACGGCGAGCACGACGATCTCACGCGCGTCGATCTCGGTCTGCAAGCCGCCATCGCGCAGCTTCGCGATCCAGCCGGCGAAGGCGGTGCGGGCGCGCGCGATCAGGTCGAGCAATTCCGCGCTGGCGGGCCATTTCATCTGCATCCAGCGGTTCATCACCTGTTCGACTTCCCAGGCAACCTCGCCCAGGTCCATCAGGCCGACCATGCGGCCGCTGCCCTTCAGCGTGTGGAAGCCGCGGCGGATGGTGGTGAGCACCTCGAAGTCCCGCGGCTGCATCCGGCTCTTCGCGTGCTCGGCCTCGATCGTGGCCAGCACCTCACCCGCTTCCTCAATGAACACGCCGAGCAGCTCGGCATCCACCGCCGGGCGCGCCGGCCTGGCCTGCGCGGCCGCCTTCTGCGAGTTGTCGGCCGCAGCCGGCAGCTTCTGGGTGATGCCCGGGCCGGCGGCGGTTTTCCTGATCGCTGCCAGCGACAGCACCACCGTGGAATCCAGCGCGCGCTCCAGTACCGGCGTGTGCGCCTTGTCGTAGCGGCGGAAGAACAGGTCGATCGCGTGCTCGGCAGGCTCGCGGCCATGCGGGCAGGGTTCCAGGAACATGCCGATGCTGGAGAGGCCCTCGGCGATCCAGTCCATGTCGTCGGTCACGCCGGCGTGGTCCGGCTGCGCGCACTTGGCGATCAGCTGCTCGCAAACCGCGAGCAGGCGCGCCGGCTGGTCGAAGCGCAACACCGAGAGCGCGCCGTGGATCTGCCGCAGGTAGGGCCGCAGCGCGGGCAGCGTGTCGCGCCGGGCCGGCTCGCGCGCGAAGCCATCGAGTACCTGCTCGACGTGCTGCAGGTTGGCCATGATCTCTTTCGCCACCTTGGCGCGCAGCTGCAGCGCGCCGATCTGCTCGGTGAGGTCGGAACGCAGGCCCGCGGGCACCTCGCCCGTCGACTTGCCCATGGCCGCGTCGAGCAACCAGCCGCCCATGATGCCGATCTGCTGCTCGACGTCCGCCGGCGGACTGGTGAAGTGATCGATGACGCTCTCCACCAGCAGGAACGCGGAGGCCATCTCGATCACCATGAACTGGCCCTGGCTCGGCGGCTTGCTGGGCATTTGCTTGGTGACCAACGCGATCGCCTCCAGCAGCTTGATCAGATGCTGGTTGCCGAGCGGCGTCGCCTTCGTCTTGAACGAGGCCACCAGTTCGCGGAAGCGCGCCGCGGCCTTCTGCTCGCCTCCCACGTACTGCACCCATGCCCCCTTCAGCGCGTCCAGCCGCGAGTGCATGTCGTAGAGCGCGGGCTCGAGCCAGTCCAGGTCGAAATCGAGCGCCGCGCCCGTGGGCTTCGGCGGCTCCGGGAACAGGCTGTCGAGTTGGTAGACCTGCCTGATCTCCTTGATCAGCGGGCTGGTCGCCTTGCTCTTGGCAATGGCGTACAGCGAATCGCCGAGCAGCGACTCGTTGACGGTCTCCAGCCCCTCGCGCATCTGGCGGTCAATCCTGTTGCCCAGCGCCTTGGCGGCGGCCAGCCATTCAGCGTCGGTGGATTGGCCGAGCGCATCGAGCAGGCCGGCAGCCACCCACCAGACCGCCTGCGGTTCGGGCAACTGGTCAGCGATCTTGCGGAAACCGTCCACCGCCTGCCGCATATTGTCCATGCCGCCGGGCTGGTTGCGCAGCCAGGCAAGCAGGCCGCGCTGGAACAGCGCGCGCTGTGTCTGCAGGTAGGCAGGCAACTCTTCCTTGGGCACGGTCCTGGGCTGCGGATGCGCCGGCGCCCTGGGCGACAGGTCCGGGAAAAACAGTTCGCGCTCGGAACTGCCCGCGCCGCCCTGCAGCGCCGTGAGTTCGCAGAAAACCGGGAACAGCTGCAGCGGCGCATTCGGCTGGCCGCGCTCCAGGCTGTCGACGAAGTCCTTGAGCGCCTGGATCGCGCGATCGATGACACCGAGTGAGGCGCCGCTGGGCAGCGCGCCGCCCGGCGAGGCGAAGCCGAGTTCGATCGCCTCGCAGAAGCGCGTCGCGCCGGCCAGTCCCACCATGCGCAGCGCGCCGGCAACCTGGTGCAGATGCCCCGGGCAGGGCTCCAGCGCCGCCGCGTCCCCGGGGCCCGCAGAGAACTTGGCGATCTGGTCCCGCACCTGGGTCAACGCCTGATCGACCTCGGCGGTGATCCAGGAAAGCAGGGTGGAAGAGTCGGTGCCCATGGCCTCTTTGCGTGGTTGCCTGATTACGTGGTTACGTGGTTACGTGGTTACGCGAGCTTGAAGCCCGACACGGAAGACTTCAGTTCGACGGCGAGCGCGGTCAGGCGGTCAGCCGATCCCGCGGTGCGGCGCGTGCCGTCGGTGGTCATCTGCGTAATCGCCAGGATCTCGTTCATCGAGGTAGCCACGCGCGAGGCCGACACTGCCTGCTCCTGGGTGGCGTTGGAGATGGCGCCGATCAACTCGGCCAGCTGATTGGAGACCTTTTCGATCTCGCGCAACGCCTGGTCCGCTTCATCGGCCGTCTTTGTCCCCTCCACCACGCCGCGCGTGCTGCGCTCCATGGCCTCGATCGCGTCCTGCGTATCGCCCTGAATCGACTTCACGATCGCGGCAATCTGCTTGGTCGCCTCGCCCGAACGTTCCGCCAGGCGCTGCACTTCCTCCGCCACCACCGTGAAGCCGCGCCCCGCCTCGCCGGCGGAGGCCGCCTGGATGGCCGCGTTCATCGCCAGCACGTTGGTCTGCTCGGTGATGTCCGAGATCAGCTGCACGATCTCGCCGATCTCCTGCGAGCTCTCGCCCAGCCGCTTGACGCGCTTGGAGGTCTCTTGGATCTGGCCGCGGATGTCGTTCATGCCGCGGATCGCGTTCTGCACCGCCTGCGCGCCCTTTTCCGCGGCATGCAGCGAGCTCTGCGCCACTTTCACCGATTCGTTGGCGTTGTTCGAGACGTTGGTCATCGACTGCGCCATCTTCACCGCCGACTGGCCGGTGCCCTGGATCTTGGTCGACTGCGTCTGCGCGGCGCTCAGCAGCTGGCTGGAAATCGTCTGCGCCTCCGCGGTCGCCGTCGTCACCTGCTGGGCGGCGGTGTTGACGCCCGCCACCAGCCGGCGCAGCTGGTCGATGGTGTAGTTGATGGAGTCGGCGATGGCGCCGGTGATTTCCTCGGTCACCTTGGCGCGCGCGGTCAGGTCGCCATCGGCCAGGTTGCCGATCTCGTCGAGCAGCCGCAGGATGGCCTCCTGGTTGGTCTTGTTCACGCGCTCGCTTTCCAGCGCGCGGCGCCGGCTGTCATCCACGTAGACCAGGCCGATCAGCAGCAGCAGCCCCAGCGCCGCGGCCGACAGCACCACCAGCAGGATCAGGTTGGCGCGCCGCCCGCCGAGCTGCTCCTCGAAGGCCGCGTTCAGTTTTTCCGCCGCCTGCAGCAGCGCCTCGCTGTCGTTGAACATCTCGAACGACGCCCGCTTGGCGCCGACCAGCCGCGCCTGGTTGCCGAGAATGTTGTTCACCGCCTTCTGGTATTCAACGAAGCCGGCCTGCAACTCGGTCAGCTTGCCGCGCAACTCGGCGTCCTCGACGCGCGCGATGCGCAGCACCTGGCTGCCCTGCAGCAGCCCCTGCAGCGTGTCTCGGAAGGTATTGGTGTCCTTGCCGAGCAGGAACGCCACCTCGGGGTCGATGACGTTCTCCGCCAGCATGGTGTTGGCGTTCTTCGCCATGCGCTGCGTGATCACCATCAGCTGCGCAGCGATGGCGTTCTGGCGCGCCGAGCCGCCGCTCTGCACGCTGAGCGCGGAGATCTCGTCGGTGATCTCCTGCAACGACTGGTTGGTGGTGTTGATCGAGCGCACCGCGCTGCCGAGCGCCACCAGGTTCTTCTCCTCATCCAGCACCAGCCCCGCGTTGCGGTCGGTCTTGCTCCATTCCGCGTTCAGCGCGTCCAGCTCCGGCCGCGCCGAGGACGGCACTGCCGGCAGGGTTTCGCCGCCACTATCGCCGCCCGCGTCGAGCAGCTTGATCAGCGTGACGAACTCGTCGCGGCTCGAGCGCAGCTCCTTGAACGCCTCCGCGCTGCCGCGCGAGGCGAGCTGCGCCGCCTTCGCCAAACGCTGCGACAGCATGCGGATCTTGCCGACGCTGGCGATGTAGATGGTGCCGAAGGTGCCCTGGCGTGTGTCGGTGACGACGACGATCGCAGCGACGACCAGAATGAATGCCATCAGCCCGCCCAGGATCTGCAGCTGCAGGCCGGTGCGCAGGCGCCCGATAAGCGGCAGCCCAGCTGACCTACTCGACGTACCCGCCGTACCCACCGCGCCGGAAGCCGCGGCGGCCGGTTTCGCCTTGGGCGCCGAAGCGCCGGCCTTGCCGAACGGGAGCTTGATTTTCAATGCCATGGTCTTCCCCTTATCTCAGGAACTTGCCGTCGCG
This sequence comes from Betaproteobacteria bacterium, assembly GCA_025356085.1. GTDB lineage: Bacteria > Pseudomonadota > Gammaproteobacteria > Burkholderiales > SG8-39 > RBG-16-66-20. The sequence continues at coordinate 9,688 of JANXUV010000129.1, read as the reverse complement.
GCCGATGATCGTCAGATCGACGAACCTCGAGCCGGCGTGGTTGGTAGGCGAATAGCCGACGTAGAACCCGCCCAGATCGACGTCGCGCATCTTCTCCATTTCGCCGATGAACGCTTCGCGCGTCAGGTTTTTGCCGGCGCGCTTGAGGCCCTCGACGAACACCTTGGCAACGAGAAAGCCCTCGATCGCGCCGAAGTCGTAGTCCTTGATGCCGGCCTTCTCGGAAAGCTGCTGGTATTCCTTCACCACCGGCACCGCCGTGCCCCAGGGATAGGGCACCACCTGCGAAATCGCGACGCCAACACCTTCCTTGCCGAGCGCGGCGGCGAGCGCCTTGCTGCCGACGAAGGACACGTTGTAGAAGGTCGCGGCGCTGCCGGCCTTCTTCATCTGCCGGATGAATTCGGCGCAGGAGGTGTAGGCGCTGATCATCACCACCGCGTCGGGCTTGACGGCGGCGATCTTCGCCACCGCCTCCTCGACCTTCACCGTATTGCGCTCCACCGTGCCGAGCGCGGAGATCTTCAGGTTGCGCTTCTGCATGGCGATCTCGACCCCCTTGAGGCCGGCTTGGCCGTAGGCGTCGTTCTGGTAGAAGACCGCGATGTTCCTGCCGCCGGTCGACGCCACCTGCTCGACGATCTTGTCGGTCTCGTCGTAGTAGCTGGCGCGCACGTGGAAGATGTAGCGGTTGAACGGTGCTCGCAACGACTCTGCGCCCGTGAATGGGCCGATGAACGGCACCTTCGCCTCCGTGAACACAGGAACCGCGGGCACGCTGGTCGGCGTGCCGACGTAGCCGATCAGCGCGAACACCTTGTCCTGTTCGATCAGCTTCTTGGTGTTCGGCACGGTGCGCGCTGGCTCATAGCCGTCGTCCAGCGTGGTCAGCTCGATCTTGCGGCCGTTCACGCCGCCCTTGGCGTTTACGGCGTCCAGGTAGGCCTTGATGCCGTTGCGCATCTGGATGCCGAGCTGGGCCGCCGGCCCGGTCAGCGCCACCGATTGCCCGAGCAGGATCTTGTCCGCCGTGACGCCGTTCTCGGCCGCCGCGCCCTGTGCCGCCGCGAGCGCGAGCGCAGTGGCGATCCAATGAAGTGTCTTTTTCATGCCGCGACCTCCAGAAATGTTGGGTCCTGCACCAGCCTGGGCACGTCCAGTTCCTTCCATTGCATGCCGTCCTTGTCGCCGTACTCCGCCTTCAGCCAGGGCGCGGCGGCGCCCGCTGGCGGGCGCGGCTCGAAATTCTCCGCGCCGCGCAGGCCGAGCAGGCGATCGACCAGCAGCGCGCTGCCCAGGCGGAATTTCTCGCCTAGCAGCAGCAGCCGCACCTGCTCACCCGGCGCCACCGGCGCGCCGCCGAGGAACGCCGGAAAATCCACCACGCCGTAGAGCTTGCCGCGAATGTTGGCGACGCCGCGGAACCAGGCCTTGGTGAGCGGCACCGGGGTGATCGCCGGCGCCGGGATCACCTCGCCCGCGTCGGCCAGGCTGACCAGCCAGGCTTCGGCGCCCGCCTGCACGCCCAGGCGCGAGGCCGAACGGCCGGCGGCGGCGCCTTTCAGGCGTTCCGAGAGTTCGCGCTGGTAATCGCGCAGCGAGATGCGAACCGACATCAGCCGAGCGCCGTGATCTTGGCCAGCAGCTCGGCCTGGTCAACCGGCTTGACGATGTAGTCGCGCGCGCCCTGGCGCATGCCCCAGATCTTGTCGGTTTCCTGGCCCTTGCTGGTGCAGATGATGACCGGGATGCCCTTGGTGCTCTCGTCCTTGCTGAGCGTGCGCGTCGCCTGGTAGCCGTTCTGCCCGGGCATCACCACGTCCATCAGCACCAGGTCGGGCCGTTTCTGCTTGACCTTGGCGAAGGCCTCCTCGGCGCTCTCCGCGACGGTCACCGCGTAACCGCTCTTGGCCAGGATGTCGCTCAGGTGCTGGCGGTCGGTGGGCGAATCGTCGACGACGAGAATGTTCTTGATCGGCATGGTGCTGGACCTTTTCGGTGGCTGTATCAGGCGGGAGTGGAGGCTGGTTTCACGCAGGCGTTGACCGCTTCGACCAGCGCCTCTTTGGTGAAGGGCTTGGTGAGGTAACGGTCGGAGCCGGCGAGGCGGCCGCGCGCGCGGTCGAACACGCCGTCCTTGCTGGAGAGCATGATCACCGGCGTGGACTTGAGATTCGGGTTCTGCTTCACCAGCGCGCAGGTCTGGTAGCCGTCGAGCCGCGGCATCATGATGTCGACAAAAATCACCTTCGGCTGGTGATCGCTGATCTTCGCCAGCGCGTCGAATCCGTCCTCGGCCAGGATGACCTCGAACCCGGCCTGGCGCAGAAAAATCTCCGCGCTTCTGCGGATGGTATTGCTGTCATCGATGACGAGGACCTTGACCGGTCCGGACACCGCGTTGCTCACGTACATCTCCTCCCCAGGCTCCTCACGGTACTGTACTCGTTTTTCCCTTCAGGCCATTATCGCAATCAGTTAAAGTGTAATGGCATCTTTGCGATTTATTCCCTCGTTACGGGAAAATCCGGCTCCGTATTTCACTGGCAGCCCTTGAATTCGTCCAGGCCGCCCCCACCTCGTATTTCTCTCTATGTCCGATTCCTCCTCTACGCCCCACGCCTCAGCCGGGTCGCCCGCCGACCCGGCCGTCGCGGAAGAAAAAACCCTTGACCAGCTGCTGGCCGAGGCCCTGGCCCGCATTGAAGAGCAAAAAGACGCCCGTATGCGGGCGCTGGCCGAAGCTGACAACGCCCGCAAGCGAGCGCAGTCCGATGTCCAGGCGGCCCACAAATTCGCCGTCGAGCGCATGGCCGAGAGCCTGCTGCCGGTGATGGACAGCCTGGAGGCGGCCCTCGCGGCGTCTGAAACGGCGCCGCTGGCGCTGCGCGACGGGCTGGCACTGACCCAGAAGCAGCTGCTGGCGGCGTTTCACAAGGCGAACCTGTCCGAGATTCTCCCCACCGCCGGCGAGCGTTTTGACCCGCACCAGCACCAGGCCATGGCCGCGGTTGAGGCGGCCGGCGCAGAACCGAATTCCGTCGCCGCCGTAGTGCTCAAGGGCTACCGCCTGCACGACCGCATCCTGCGCCCGGCGCTGGTCACGGTCGCCAAGGCCCTTGAAAACCAGGCCGGAAACCCCAACTCCGATCGTAGTTTGGACTCGAATTAAGGAACGGCTATGAGCAAAATCATCGGCATCGACCTGGGCACCACCAATTCCTGCGTGGCGATCATGGAGGGCGGCAAGCCCAAGGTGATCGAGAACTCGGAGGGCGGCCGCACCACGCCGTCCATCGTCGCCTATACCGAGGACGACATCTTGGTCGGCGCACCGGCCAAGCGCCAGGCGGTCACCAACGCCAAGAACACCCTGTTCGCCGTCAAGCGGCTGATCGGGCGCAAGTTCGAGGAAAAGGAAGTGCAGAAGGACATCGCGCTGATGCCCTACAACATCGTCAAGGCGGACAACGGCGACGCCTGGGTCGAGGTACGCGGCAAGAAGCTCGCTTCGCAGCAGATCTCCGCGGAAGTGCTGCGCAAGATGAAGAAGACCGCCGAGGACTACCTCGGCGAGGAAGTCACCGAAGCCGTGATCACGGTGCCGGCCTATTTCAACGACTCGCAGCGGCAGGCCACCAAGGACGCCGGCCGCATCGCCGGCTTGGACGTGAAGCGCATCATCAACGAACCGACCGCGGCCGCGCTCGCCTTCGGCATGGACAAGAAGGAAGGCAAGGACCGCAAGATCGCGGTGTACGACCTCGGCGGCGGCACCTTCGACATTTCCATCATCGACATCAATGCCGTCGACGGCGAGCACCAGTTCGAGGTGCTCTCCACCAATGGCGACACCTTCCTTGGCGGCGAGGACTTCGACCAGCGCCTGATCGACCACATCGTGGAGGAATTCAAGGCCAAGAGCGGCATCGACCTCGCCAAGGATGCGATCGCGCTGCAGCGGGTCAAGTCCGCGGCCGAGCGCGCCAAGATCGAGCTTTCCTCCAGCCAGCAGACCGAGATCAACGAGCCGTATATCGCGATGGCGAACGGCGCGCCGCAGCACCTGACCATGAAGCTGACGCGCGCGAAATTCGAATCGCTGGTGGACGAACTGATCGCCAAGACCATCGAGCCCTGCCGGGTGGCGATCAAGGACGCCGGCGTCAGCGTGGGCGACATCCAGGACGTGATCCTGGTGGGCGGCATGACGCGCATGCCGAAGGTGGTGGACAAGGTGCGCGAGTTCTTTGGCAAGGAGCCCAGGAAGGACGTCAACCCGGATGAGGCGGTGGCCGTCGGCGCCGCGATCCAGGCCGGCGTGCTCAAAGGCGACGTCAAGGACGTGCTGCTGCTCGATGTCACCCCGTTGTCGCTCGGCATCGAGACGCTGGGCGGCGTGATGACCAAGCTGATCCAGAAAAACACCACGATACCCACCAAGGCGCAGCAGGTGTTCTCGACTGCCGAGGACAACCAGACCGCGGTAACCATCCACGTGCTGCAGGGCGAGCGCGACGTGGCGAGCGGCAACAAGTCGCTCGGCCAGTTCAACCTCGCCGACATCCCGCCTTCGCCGCGCGGCCTGCCGCAGATTGAGGTCATGTTCGACATCGACGCCAACGGCATCCTGCACGTCACCGCCAAGGACAAGGCGACCGGCAAGGAATCGAAGATCAAGATCCAGGCGGGCTCGGGCCTGACCGAGGAGGAGATCAAGCGCATGGTCGCCGACGCCGAGACGCACGCCGAGGAAGACCGCAAGGCGCTCGAACTGGTGAACGCGCGCAACCAGTGCGAGGCGCTGGTGCATTCCATCAAGAAATCGCTCACCGAATACGGCGAAAAGCTGGAAGCGGGCGAGAAGGAAAAGATCGAGGCGGCGCTGAAGGAGGCCGAGGGCGTGCTCAAGTCCGACGACAAGGCGCAGATCGAAGCCAAGGCGAAAACGCTCGCGGAAGCGTCGCAGAAGCTCGGCGAAAAGATGTATGCCGATGCCCAGGCGAAGCAACAGGCCGCGGGCGGTGCGGGCAACGAGGCGCAGGCCTCGGCTGAACCGAAGAAAGACGACGGCAACGTCGTCGACGCGGAGTACACCGAGGTGAAGGACAAGAAAACCGGCTAACAAGAAAGGGGAGCCCGGGTGGCGAAGCGTGACTACTACGAGGTGCTGGGGGTAAACCGGGACGCCTCCGAGGAAGACATCAAGAAGGCGTATCGAAAGCTGGCCATGAAGTGGCATCCGGACCGCAATCCGGACAATCCGAAGGCCGAGGAGCATTTCAAGGAGGCGAAGGAAGCCTACGAAATCCTCACCGACCCGCGCAAGCGGCCGGCCTACGACCAGCACGGCCACGCCGGCATCGACTCCTCGGCAGCGGCGGGCGCCGGTGCGGGCTTCGGCGACATTTTCAGCGACATCTTCGGCGAAATCTTCGGTGGCGCGCGCGGCGGCCGCTCGAACGTGTTCCGCGGCGCCGACCTGCGCTACAACATGGAAATCACGCTCGAGCAGGCGGCGCACGGCTTCGAGACCAAGATCCGCATCCCTACGCTGGCCGAGTGCGAAACCTGCCACGGCTCGGGCGCCAAGCCCGGCACCCAGCCGCAGACTTGCGCCACCTGCCGCGGCGCGGGCCAGGTGCGCGTATCGCAGGGGCCGTTTTCGATGGCGCAGACCTGCCCGCGCTGCCACGGCACCGGCAAGACCATCGCCAATCCCTGCGCCACCTGCGCCGGCGCCGGGCGCGTCAAGCACCAGAAGACCCTGTCGGTGAAGATTCCCGCCGGCGTCGACGAAGGTGACCGCGTGCGGCTGTCGGCCGAAGGCGAAGCTGGCGTCAATGGCGGCCCGTCAGGCGACCTCTACGTGCAGGTGCACCTCAAGCAGCACGCGGTGTTCCAGCGCGACCATGACGACCTGCATTGCGAAATGCCGGTTTCGTTCACCACGGCGGCGCTAGGCGGCGAAATCGAGATTCCGACCCTCGACGGCAGCGCGCGCATCAAGGTGCCGAACGAAACCCAGAGCGGCAAGACCTTCCGCTTGCGCGGCAAAGGCATCAAGGGCGTGCGCAGCCAGTCGCCGGGCGACCTCTTTTGCCACGTGGTGGTGGAAACGCCGGTCAGCCTGACCGCGCGCCAGCGCGAACTGCTGCAGGAATTCGAAACCATCAGCCAGAAGGATGCGGCGCGCCACAACCCGCGCGCCAAAGGCTGGTTCGACAAAGTGAAGGAATTCTTCGAAGGCTAGTGGGGACAGGTCGGGCAGTAGAACAACTGCACCTGGCTCACCGCCAGCGGGGCAGCAACGATCAGTGAGTACATCAAAACGGTCAGCATCTTCATCGCAGATCCTCCTTCGGTTCGAACACGGGAATTCTAACTCCGCCGCCAGGTCGTGCCTTTGGGGCCGTCTTCCAGAATAACGCCAGCCGCCTCGAGATCCTTGCGGATTTTGTCCGCCTCGGCGTAGTTCTTTTCCTTGCGCGCCGACAGACGCTCGTCAATCCGGCCCTGAATGGCGGCTTCCGTGAGCCCGTCCCCGGGGCCGCCCTGGAGGAAGACCTGCGGGTCGCGCTGCAGGAGCCCGAGAATTGCGCCAAGGGCTTTCAGCTGGGAAGCCGCCTTGTTGTCCTCATGAAAAGCCGCATTGGCGAGCGAATGCAGCTCCGCGACCGCTTCCGCCGTATTGAAATCGTCGTCCATGGCCAGCTTGAAGCGCCGGGCGTGCGGTTCGTCCCAATCCACCTGCGCAGGCCCTGAAAACCCCTTCAACGCGGTGTAAAGGCGCGCCAGTCCCACTTTCGCGTCGTCAAGATGCGCGTCCGAATAATTCAGCGCGCTGCGGTAGTGCGCTCGCACGATGAAGAAGCGCACCACCTCCGGGTCGTAGAGCTTGAGGATGTCGCGGATGGTGAAGAAATTACCGAGCGACTTCGACATCTTGGTGTTGTCGACGCGCACAAAGCCGTTGTGCATCCAGTAGTTCACGAACTTCTTGCCGTTCGCGCCCTCGGACTGCGCGATCTCGTTTTCATGGTGCGGGAACTGCAGGTCCTGGCCGCCGCCGTGGATGTCGAAGTGCTCGCCGAGCAGCGAACAGCCCATCGCTGAGCACTCGATGTGCCAACCGGGACGGCCCTCGCCCCAGGGGGAAGGCCATTTCGGGTCATCGGGCTTGGAATGCTTCCAGAGCACGAAATCGAGCGGATCCTGCTTGGCCGCGTCCACGTCGACGCGCTCCCCCGCGCGCAGATCGTCGAGCGACTTGCCCGACAGCTTGCCGTAGCCCGGAAACTTGCGAACCGCGAAATTGACGTCGCCGCTGGCGGCCTTGTAGGCGAGGCCGTTCTTCTCCAGGCGCGAAATCATCTCCAGCATCTGCGGCACGAACTGCGTCGCCCTGGGCTCCTGGTCGGGCTTTTCCACCCCCAGCGCTTCCATATCCTCGTCCATCGCCCGGATGAAGCGCGCGGTCAGCTCGCCGATGGCCTCCTTGTTCTCCGCGGCCCGCTTGATGATCTTGTCTTCGATGTCGGTGATATTGCGCACGTAGGTCAGTTGCAGGCCACTGGCGCGCAGCCAGCGCTGCACCACATCGAACGCCAACATCATGCGGGCATGGCCGAGGTGGCAATAGTCGTAGACCGTGATGCCGCAGACGTACATCCGCACCTTGCCGGGGTTGAGCGGAACGAAGTCCTGCTTGTTCCTGGCGAGAGAGTTGTAGATTCGGAGCATGGGGTCCCAGTCCTGCGTAGAACCAAGTTGTTATCGGGCAGGGCTTAGTCTAGAATGCGGAAGATTCTGTAGGGCCTTGAAAACTATAACACAATGACAACTTTCTCCGACCCGCGTAAAGCGCTGTCTGCAATCTTTGCGGCGCTGCTCACAATGTCCAGCGCAGCGCTGGCCGACGACGTGCAGGACGCCGCCAAGTTGCTCAAGTCCGGGCAGCCCCAGCAGGCGCTCGAGCGCGTCAACAAAGTGCTCGCCGCCAAGCCGAAGGACGCGCAGGCGCGCTTCCTGAAAGGGCTGATCTTCGCCGAGCAAGGCAGCACTAAAGACGCGACGGACGTCTTCCTGCAGCTGACCAAGGACTACCCCGACCTGCCGGAGCCGTACAACAACCTGGCGGTGATCTATGCCTCACAGGGACAGTACGACAAGGCGCGCAGCGCGCTCGAGCAGTCGATTCGCACGCATCCGAGCTACGCCACTGCTTATGAGAACCTGGGTGACGTGTACGCCAAGCTCGCGAGCCAGGCCTACGACAAGGCATTGCAGATCGATTCAAGCAACCCGGCTGCGAAGAACAAGCTGGCGCTGGTGCGCGAACTGGTGGGCGGCAATGCTCCCGCCGCCACGGCTGTTGCCACTGCCAAGCCGCCCGTTGTCGTCGCGGCCGCGCCGACACTCACGCCGGCACCCGCGGCGAAGGAACCGGCCAAGGTTGAACCTGCCAAGGTCGAGCCCGTCAAGCCGGCAGTGGTTGCTGCTGTCGAGCCGAAGCCCGCACCTGCGCCTGAGAAGCCGGCCGCGTCGCCTAATGCCGATATTCTCGAAACCGTGAACGGCTGGGCAAAAGCCTGGTCTGCAAAGAACGTGGATGCCTACCTCGCGTACTACGGCAAGGATTTCAAGGCGCCGGGCGGCGAATCCCGCGCGGACTGGGAAAAGGCGCGCCGCGCCCGCATCAGCGCGCCCAAGAGCATCGCCGTCAAGGTGGAAGCGCCAAAGGTGAGCCTGTCGGGCGACAGCCAGGCGAGCGTCACGTTCCGCCAGGGCTACCAGTCGGACGTCGTCAAATCGGCCGTCACTACCAAGACGCTGGTCCTTACAAGGACCGACGGGCGCTGGGTGATCCAGCAGGAGAGGGTCGGCAATTGACGGCCCTGCGACGCGCCTGGCCGCAGCTGGCCGCCGCCGCCCTCCTCGTTGTTGTTTGCACTGCCCACGCCGCCGGTCCTGCACCGGCGCGTTCGGGCGCCGGTCCTGAAAGTGCGCTTTCGGGAGTGCTCGAGGCGATCGAAGCCAACAAGCTCGACCTGGCCACGCAGCGCGTTGAAGCGCTGATTGCCGCGCACCCTAATTTCCGCCTGGCGCACCTGATCCGCGGCGACCTGCTGATGGCGCGCGCCGGACCGCTGGCGACCTTCGGCAACGTACCGAAGACCGTGCCGCGCGAAAAAGTCGAGGACCTGCGCACCGAGGCGCTGCTGCGCCTGCGCGCGCTGCGCGACCGGCCCAACGGCGACCGCGTGCCGCGCTACGTGCTGCAGCTCGACCCGGACCAGAAGCACGCCCTGGTGGTCGATTCGCGCCGCTCCCGCCTTTATGTGTTCGAGAATGTCGGCGGCCGGCCGCAATTCATTGCCGACTACTACGTGACGCTCGGCAAGAACGGCGTGGAGAAAACCCGCGAGGGCGACCAGAAGACGCCGATCGGCGTCTATCACGTCACCGCCAACCTGCCGCGCCAGAAGCTGACCGACTTCTACGGCGCGGGCGCCTATCCGATCAACTACCCGAACGCCTGGGACAAGCGCCTCGGGCGCAACGGCCATGGCATCTGGCTGCATGGCACACCCTCCGACACCTACAGCCGCCCGCCGCGCGCAAGCGACGGCTGCATCGTGCTTGCCAACGCCGATCTGGAAGCAGTCGGGCGCACGCTGCAGATCGG
>JANXUV010000126.1 GCA_025356085.1 Betaproteobacteria bacterium | reverse complement strand
CCAGACTTCGTTCGCAGGTCCTTGCCTCGCCACTGTGCCAGAGGCAGGCAGCGGCCCGGTGGCTGGAGCTCGCGTTGCGCACCATGTGGCACAGGTGGTGCGAGGGTAAAGCTCCTGAAAGCTTCGAGATCAGCCCGTGATGGGCGTCAATTGAACCCCGGTATCAGGCGGTTGGGGCGGCCGAACCGGTATTCAGTCAGCATGTTGTCGTCCGTGATGACCTCGAGCGGGCGTCCGGTTGCCTGCGCAACGCGGTCAGGGAGAACGAACGGATGCCGCAGCATCGCCAGGACGGCGGCTGCGTCTTGGGCATTGTCGGGATTCAATAGCGGTTGTCCGCCGTCGGCGAGCCTGTAAACCCGCTGTGCACTTTCCTTGTCTACCTGGGTAAAGTCACGCTCGGATGCGTAGGCAAAGTTGCCATAGAGGCGGACGAATGGGAAAACCCGGCTGGCGGTCCATAGCGCGTCGGGAGAGCTCGTCGTGTTAAAGGCCATGATGCCGCCGGTATCGAGATGACGCCGGATCAACGACAGGAACTCCACCGAGAGCAGATTGGTCGTGTAGGCGCGCCAATGGAAAGTCGTATTCATGACGACGAGGTCGTAGCGATTGTCCGGGTTGCGCGACAGCCAGCGGCGGCCGTCATCGATATGAACGCGCACTCGCGGGTTCGTGAGAATGGCGGCGACTTCCGGATGAGCGCGGATCAGCTCCAGATATCCCGGATTGATCTCCACGACATCAACCTCCTGCACGCCGGGAAACCTGGATAGCACCCAGGTCCACGCACCCGAGCTCATGCCGATCATCAGAATTCTCCGCGGGTCCGGATGCAGCACGGAGAGGATGTAGGCGCGTTCAATGGCGTTGCTGTTGATGCGCAGGCTGGTGTTGATGCGCCCGTCATAGACATTGCCGCCATAGACAAAATCTCCTCCGGCATCGGCGCGGAGGGTGTGGATGATCCCGCTGCGGGTTTCGATGATCGCCCCCACGGTCTTGTCCGGCGCTGTTTGCGCGACGATGATTCCGCGCAGCAGATCGGCGGGATGAAGCCATGCCGAGATGTACACGAGGGTGATGCCGATGAATGCGGCGGCAAGGGCGCGCGAGCGCCGCGCGGCGGCGAAACACGCGATACTTAACGTGAATGTTCCGGCAGCGAGCAGAAGGAACGCGCTTTCAGTTCCGAAAACATCGAGCAGCAGGAAGCCGGTGACCAGCGGGCCAAGCGCCGATCCAGCGATATTGCAAGCGTAGACCCTGGAGATCGACCGGCCTACATGCGGCCCCGCGGGGCTTGCGCCCAGTTCGTGCGCGATCGGGAACAGCACGCTTTTCAGCGCGGCCGTCGCCAGGATGAGCGCGCCGATGGATGGCGCGGCAAGCGTGGACGCAAAAGCGCGCGGCCCGAGTGCGATGAGCGCCAACTGCGGAAGAGCGAAGTCGATTGCGGCCGCGATCAGCAGCACGCTGCCGGCGGTCGGTACCAGAGCCAGGCCTCGCGCGCAGATCCGCTTGCCGGAATGCGCACCCAGGGCGATGCCGAGCAGGAAGCATACGAGGACGAATGCGAAGGATTCCGGCGTGGACTCGAACGCAAAGCCCACCAGCCGGATGAACAGTATCTCCTGCGAGAGGCTCAGAAATCCGACGCCGAACGCGAGCACATAGGCCAACCTGACGTTGCTCACCTCGATCTCCGGGCCAGCAGGCCGCCCAGGGCGGCAACGCAGAAATTGATGATGGCGGCGCCCTGGATGGCCTCGGCGAGGTCGAAGTACCGGAATGCGCCCATGGCAATGGCGAGCGCCCCCGCGGTTGCGCCAAGCGTGTTGACGAAATAAAGGCGTCCGATCGATACGCCGATGCCGCCGTGGCGGCGCACCGCATCGGTCACGAGGATTGGCAACGTCGCGCCCATCAGCGACGTTGGCACCAGCAGCAGCACGAAATTCGCCAGGGCAACGCTCGGGCGGGCGGACTGGACGAAAAATTCACCCACCGCACGTATCAACGGCGCGCTCGAGAGGCCGAACAAGCCGATCGCCAGTTCGCACGCGGCAAACAGGACCAGCAGCCGCGCGGGAAAGCGATCCGCGATCCAGCCGCCCGCCAGGGCGCCGACGCCGAGGCCGAGCATGAACGTCGACACGATGATCGTAACCGATTCGGTGTCGATGCCGAACGATATGAAAAGCATGCGCTGCCAGCAGATCTGATAAACGAGTGCGGCGACGCCGGACAGGAAGAATATCGGCGCCAGCGCCGTTGCGGCATTGAACCCGGGTGACCGCGTAGCCACCTATCGCGTGATTACCGCACCAGCCGAAAAGGAACATCGAGTGAGTCGATGCTCACTACTCGATCGGTGGCAACGTGATTCCGCAACAGGCTGTTACCCGGAAGCGGAATGATACTCATGGCGTCGAGCAGCGTTGGCAACACATTTTCGTTGCCGACCGGCTGATCCTTGTTGCGCCGCAGTTGCGCCCATTTGCCGGGTTCCTGTTCGACGAATTGCTTCGATGCCCACATCACCAGCGGGATTTCGAATTCGGTCCTGGCGGCAAAGCCGTGCAGCATCAGGCCGCGCTCATCGTCCCAGAGGTTCTCCGCGTGATCGGGCGCGTAGACGAGAAAAGATCTGGCGTCTTGCCTGTCAAGGATCGAGATGACCTGCGCAAGAAAATACTGCGAATAGGCGACCGCGTCACCGTACGCGACGCGCTGCGCGGGCCGATCGTCGCGGGCGATCCGATCCCCACCTCCCTTGCGTCCGGCGGGATGGGGGCGAAAGCTTTCCGGATAGCGATCCACATAATCATTGTGCGCTCCCTCGGTATGCAGCACCACGCACAATTTGTCGTGGCGCAATAGCACCTGCTCCAAAAGTGGTAACAGGTCCGTGTCATAGCGCTTCTTCCGCGCCAGAGGCACGCGCCAATTGTCGAAGTACTCCGCGGCGACCCCGGCGTATGGGGTGCCGACATCATTCATTGTCAACCAAACAGGCGTGCAACCAACCGCCTTTGCATAGTGCAGGTAGGTCGGCATCCGCCGCGCCTTGTGCCCATTTGTTCCGGTAATCAGCATCGGAACCGACAGCTTGGTGAGAACGGCTTGTGCGAGCGCATCGGAAAAGGAAATCACGCGGTCCGTCGCCAATTCTGGTGCAGCGGGAAGTTCCGCTTGCCAGGTGTCGCGGCGGGTCGCTTCGCCGATGACCAGGACATAGATTTCCCTGCCCTGCACTTGAGTACGCCGCGCCGCCGGCAGATCGATCGGACGGGAAGCAGCGGCCTGATCCTCTGACACGGTTGCCGCGAAGTCATACAGGACGCCGAAGGGGAACGACTTCATCCACAACGGCGAGTGGACGTCCCCTACCGCAGGGGCTGGCAAGAACGCGGAAATTGCTCCCAGGCCGACGGCGCCAATCGCGCCAAGCGCCATGATCCGCCCTCGCATGAAAAGGAACCCGGCGGGCTTTCCGGCCGCACAGAGCAGGTACAGGAAGGTGGCAACGAGGGCCGCGATCAGTTGTTCGGAAAACAGGTGAATCAGCGAGTCAAACTCCGCGGCATTCATGTTGGCGATCGAAAGCCACAGTCCCTCGCCAGGGACGCTGTCGAACGATATGACAAATCCGGCGTAGAGCAGCGCCGGCAATGCCAGCGGCGTCAATACAAGGTAAAACCGTTTCAGGTCATTGAATGCGGCCGCTGCCAGACCCAGGCTGAAAGCACTCACCGACACCAGGGACACTCCGTGGATGCCGGCCCAGCCTGGTGCGAAGATCCAAACCGCCAGCGACGGCGCCATCAGTACCAGCGCAGGGTATGCCAGCGAGGCCGTGCGGATAACGCGGCTGCGGAAACGATGGATTTTCGCGGAGAGGATGCTCACCGAGGAGAAAAGCGCGGCAGTTCAATCCGTACCCGCTCGACCACGCTGTCCCAGTCGCCCATGCGAGGTTGCCTGAACAACCGCGCGCTCGGATACCACGGGCTGTCTTCGCGTTCCAGCAGCCAGCGCCAGTCCGGCGTGAACGGCAACATCACCCATACCGGCTTTCCCAGGGCGCCGGCCAGGTGCACGATAGCCGTGTCGACCGATATCACCAGATCCAGCAGCGACATCGCCGCCGCGGTATCGGCAAAGTTATCCTGTTGGTGGCCGAGATTCGTGATTTCAGGGAGACCATCGAGGATTCCCGCATCCTCATCCGGCACGTCTTTCTGCAGACTCACGAAGCCAACGCCCGGAGCAGACAGCAGCGGCAGCAGGCGCGCGAGCGAAATGAAACGATTGCGGAGTTTTCTGTTGCTTTGGTCGCCGGACCAGGTGAGACCGATGCGCGGTCTGGCATGGCCAGCGAGAAGCGCTTCCCATTTCGCCGCTCTGTCCGCCGATGCTCGAAGGTACGGAATCTCGGCAGGGATGCTTTCCAGGCGCGTACCGAACGCCCGGGGCAGGCTCGACAACGGACAATGGTAGTCAAAGGCCGGCAGCGGATCGCCATGGGAGACGACAAGCTCGACGCCCACAAGGCTTGTCATCAGCTCTTTTAGCCGGGGCCGCACTTGCAACACGACTCGCGCGCCTCTCGCCGCGACCATCGGGACGTAGCGGACAAATTGGATGGTGTCTCCGAAGCCCTGGTCGGCATGGAGCAAAATGGTCTTTCCCCGCAGATCCGCGTCTCCCAGCCACAGCGGCCGCGGAAAGTCCGGCATTGGCGCCGCAACTTTTGCCCGCCAGCGCCATTCGTAGTCCTCCCAGCCGTTCTTGAAGTCGCCGGTGGCGAGAAGAGCCAGCCCCCGGTTCCAGTGCGCCTCGGCAAAATCGGGCTTGAGCGCCAGTGCTTTCCGAAAGAGCGCAATCGCCTCCGTCTGGCGATTGAGATCGCTGAGGGCAAGGCCAAGGTTGTTATGCGCCTCTACATCGTCAGGATTGATCGCCAGCGCGCTCCGATAGCTTGCAATGGCTTCATCATGGCGCCCGAGGGCATAGAACGCATTGCCGATGTTGTAATGCGCTTCGGCGAATTCGGCATTGATCGCCAGTGCTTTGCTGCAACTCGCAATGGCTTCCTTGTGGCGCTGCACGCAATTCAGCGCATTGCCCAGGTTGTTGTGCGCCTCGGCGAAATCGGGCTTGAGCGAGATCGCCTTGCCGTAGCTCGCAATAGCGTCCTCGTGACGCCGCGCCTCATTCAGTGCATTGCCCAGATTGCTGTGCGCCTCGGCGGAGGCGGGGTTCTGCCTGACGGCATCGGTCAGCAACCCCGCCGCCTCATCCCACCTGCCTTGCTGGGTTCGGAGGGTTCCCAGCAGATGCAACGCATCGAAATTTCCGTTGTCAGTCTGCAGCACCGCGGCGTACAGGCGCTCCGCATCCACGAGTTTCCCTCGCCGGTGAAATGCAACCGCTTCCTCCAGCGTCTGATCGCGGACCTGGTTTCTACTATGCGCCTCGGCCGGTTGCGTCCCGGATCGGTAATGCGGGTCCTGAGACAAATGCATCAACTCGACGCGTACGCGAGCGATCACGTCTTCCCAGTCGCCGGATCTCTGTTGCCTGAACAGTCGCGCGCTCGGATACCACGGACTGTCTTCGCGTTTCACCAGCCACCTCCAGTCGGGGGCGTGATGAAGCAGAATCCATGTCGGCTTTCCAAGAGCGCCGGCGAGATGCGCTACCGCGCTATCAATGGCAATGACCAGATCCAGATTTTCGATCAGGCAGGCCGTTTCGTAAAAATCCGTCAAATCCCCAGTCGAGTCGATGATGTTGATCGTGTCCGGAAATTCCTTCAACTGCCCGCTGCCGTATCCGACCTGGAGGCTGAAAAACGATATTCCCTGTGTATCGAGAACCGGCAGGAGCTGTTTTAGCGAAACGCTTTTTGCAATCGAGATCCAGTTGTCGGGGTTCGACGCCCATGCGATTCCCACCCTGAGGGGTTCACACGCCTCGAGCTTCCTTTTCCACCGGGCGACGTCGCTTTCCTGCAGCCGGAAATAGGGCGCTTTCGCGGGCAGCGTGTCGAGAGTGACGCCGAGTTTATGAGGCAGGCTCATGATGGGGCAGAAAAAATCCGCCTGGAAATCGTCTTTGACGCTGTCACAGCTGTTCGAGACGCCATCGGCCGAATCCAGCAAGCGAAGCAAGGGCGGACTCGCCTCTGCGTAAACCTTCGCGCCCTGGTTTTCCAGATTTGCGGCAAAGCGGATGAACTGGATTGAATCGCCGAATCCCTGTTCCCTGCGAAGTACGATTTTTTTCCCCGCGAGCGGTTCGCCCCGCCAGCTCGGCCACCGGTTCTCGTCCACAAGATTCCGGAGTTCCGGTTTTTGAAGGCGATATTCGTATTCCGTGAAACCCAGCCGATAGTTGCCGTTCCTGAGATGATTCAACGCGCGGTTCAGGTGCGCATCGGCGAGATCCGGCGCGGCAGCCAATGCCCGATCGAAATAGATTTCCGCGAGAGAATAATTGCCGCCAAGGGCGTGGCAGGCACCGAGGCCGGAAAGGATTTGCGGGTGATCCGGGAACAATGCCAGCGCCTGTTCCTGGTGAAGAATCGCCGTTTCCACCTGACCCATGTGCTGGTACACCGCACCCAGCGTTAACCACGCGTTGATGTTCTTCGGATCTATGCGAATCGCGTCGCGCAGCCACTTTATCGCCTCCGGCAAGCGTCCTTTTTTCTGCATCGCCAGTCCCATGTCGGCGAGGGCCGGCGCAAAATCCGGCGTTGCCTTGAGCGCCTTCTCAAAATAGGCAATCGCCTGATCAAGCTCCCCTCGCATGCCCTGCAATTCACCCAGGCAACACAGGACCTGCGGCTCGTCGGGCGCTGTTTCCAGCGCGGTCTCCAGGCAGGTTTGGGCCGCGTCCAGACGGCCCATGGCGATATGGATCCTGCCGAGATTCAAATGGGCCTTGAGCTCACCCGGCTTGAGTTCTCTCACCAGCTGCCAATGAGCGCCGGCGCGTTCGTAGTTTCCCAACTGGAGGTACAATTCCCCCAGCTTCTGATGCGTCTCTGGTGAGTTGTCGCCATGGGATACGGCGGCGACCCATAGCCGCTCGGCGGTTTCCAGATCGCCGTGCTTGGCGGCGCGAGCAGCGTAGCGGCGGTTGATCCACCGTAGCAGGCTTTTGAACATTTCCGATGGGATTTCCGAGGGGATCAAACAGTATAACGAAGGACAATATGCTTTGTTGGAGGCGCGATGTTCTGGTCCGGATCAAAAGAGCTGAACGAGCTGGCGAAGAAAATCTGTGAGGATTTTTCATCCAGCTTTCCCCCCTCGATGCAGGGCGAGACGAAGCCGCACGCGGGCAAGCAGCTCGCCGCCGCACTGTTGAGCGTCGATCAGAATATTTCCCGATTTCTGGCGGCCAACCCCGGACCCGGAGTCTTCAAGAAGGCCAAATGTGCGAACGAAGTGAAATGGGGCCTGAAAGACAAGGGTTTCCACGTAGACCTGGTCGATGCTGTAACCCATAAAGTGGTTCACGGCCTGGCACGGGCCACATCCGGACCCAAAACCAAACCGCGTTCTTCTTAGTTGAGACGCCTGGGGTTCAATCTGTGGCGTCTATTCAGGAAAGACCCCTCTAGCGCCCCACACCTGGCGGACGCGATCAAGGCCGCGGTGGAACACCATACCGCGGGACGCTTTTCCGAAGCGGAGGCGATTTACGGGCAGGTGCTGGCGATCGACGCCAACAATTTTGATGCGCTGCATCTGTTGGGCGTATTGATGAACCAGATGGGCCAGCGCGCCCGGGCGGTTGAGCTTGTCTTACGCGCGATTGCGCTGGATCCCTCGGACGCGACTGCGCATTGCAATCTGGGCATCATTTACAGTGCGGCAAATCAGGCTGGAGAAGCGATAGGTCAATACCAGAAGGCGCTGGCGATTCAGCCTGACTATCTCGACGCGCGCTTCAATCTGGGCAATGCGTTGCAGGGCCTGGGCAGGCTGGACGAGGCGCTTGCTTCGTTCCAAATGGCCATCTCGCTGAATCCCGCTTTTGCCGATGCCTATAACGGCGCGGGCATCGTGCATGGCACACGAAATCAGTGGGACGAGGCGATCCTGTCCTTTCAACGGGCGCTGGCGCGTAAGCCAGACTATGCCGAGGCGCACGGCAATCTTGGCAAGGCGCTCATCGGCCAGGGCAGGCTCGATGAAGGTATCGAGCGCTGCCGCAAGGCTTTGTCGATCAACCCGATGCTCATCGACGCGCACTTCAATCTCGGCAATGCTCTCAAGGCCCAGGGCAGGCTCGACGAGGCTCTCGCCAGTTACCGGAGCGCGCTGTCGCTTGACCCAAAATTTGCCGACGCCTACCACAACGCGGGCGTCGTGCTCATCGAGAAGGAGCAGCTGGAGGAAGCAATCCTGTCCTTTCAGGAGGCGTTGTCGATCAAGCCCGACTCGGCGCGAACCCACTATAACCTGGGGCATGCGCTCACGATGAAGGGCAATCTGGCGGACGCTCTTCTCTGCTACCGCAAGGCGTTGACGCTGATGCCAGAGTATGCCGAGGCGCGCTGGGCCCACGCGATGGCCCAGATACCGCTGATCTACGGGGTCGACGCCGACCTGCAGCAATTCAGGAGTGCGTTTTCCCGTGAGCTCGCGGAGTTGGCGGGCTGGTTCGCGGCGGATTCAGAGCGGATGGCGAACGGATTCAAGGCGGTCGGTACGCATCAACCGTTTTTCCTGGCCTATCAGGAAGAGAACAACAGGGATTTTCTGTCGCGATACGGTGATCTTTGCGCGCGATTGATGACCGCGTGGCACGAGAGGCAAAGTGTCTCCGCTCAGGCCGCGCGCAACAGCCAGAAAATACGCCTGGGAATCGTCTCGGCGAACTTTTGTACGCATTCCGTCTGGCACGCGATCATCAAGGGTCTCCTCCTGCAACTTGATCGCGCCCGCTTCGAGCTTTACCTGTTCAGCGTGGGTGCGGTACAGGATCAGGAAACGGCATTTGCGAAGTCACAGGCATCGCATTTCGAGCAGGGAGGAAAGGATCTGCCTGAATGGGTCCGGGTGATACACGGCAGTCGGCTCGACGCGCTCATCTATCCGGAAATCGGCATGGACGGGATGACGGCAAGGCTCGCGAGTTTGCGTCTTGCCCCGGTTCAAGCCATGACCTGGGGTCATCCACAGACATCGGGGCTCCCGACCATAGACTATTTCCTGTCGGCGGAAGATTTCGAACCTGCCGGCGCGCAAGGGACGCCGCCCGCGCAGCAGCACTATACCGAGCGTCTCGTCGCGCTGCCTCATCTCGGGTGCAGCTACCCGCCGCTATCGGTCGCCGCGACCGCCCCCAACCTGGCCGGCGTGGACATCGACAAGAATGCTCCCCTTCTGCTTTGTCCAGGCGCCCCATTCAAGTATTTGCCTCAACACGACTGGATATTTGTGGACATTGCCCGCAGGCTGGGGCAATGCAAGATCCTGTTCGTGGTCGGGACCCGTTTGGAGAGTCTCTCGGAAAAGCTCCGCCAAAGGCTCGACCAGGTATTCACCCGGGCCGGGCTGGACTTTGGCAAGTACGTCGCGTTCATTCCCTGGCAGCAGCGCCCCGAATTTTATGGACTGATGGAACGGGTCGATGTTTTTCTCGACACGATGGTTTTTTCGGGCTTCAATACCGTGATGCAGGCCATCGAATGCGGGCTTCCGGTCGTCACGCTCGACGGCCGCTTCATGCGTGGCAGGCTGGGGAGCGGAATCCTGAAGCGGATGGGAATGGCGGAGTTGGTGGCGCGGACGGAACAGGATTATGTTGACCTGGCGGTGAGGCTGGCGAAGGATGCGGACTATCGCCGCAATGTCCGCGAGCGTATCGATGCAAATCGTCACGTTCTTTTCAACGACACTGCCCCCATCAGGGGCTTGGAGGATTTCCTGATCAACGTAACCAAGCGGATAAACTGAAAATGCTCCGCCGTGTCCTCTCCGACCTGATTCGCTCGATGACCTCGGGACCGGTCGCGCCATCGTCCCGGGTGGCGCAAGAGCAGGCAATCAATCCATTCTCTGAGTTTTTTTTCAACCACCGTGGGCGGCTGATCCACAAGTGGCATGGCTACTTCGAGATCTATCATCAGCACTTCGCGCGCTTTCGCGGTCGCTCGCCAGTGGTGGTTGAAGTCGGCGTTTTCCATGGCGGGTCTCTGCAGATGTGGCGAGACTATTTCGGCCCGGGCGCGCGGATATTCGGCATCGACATCGATCCGCGCTGCAAGGCATTCGAGGATGAAGCCACTGCCATCCTGATCGGCGATCAGTCGGATCGCCGCTTCCTTGCCGAGGTGCGCGAGCGGGTGCCGCAGATCGATATCCTGATCGACGATGGCGGGCACCTGATGGGCCAGCAGATTGCCACCTTCGAAGAGCTATATCCGCATATTCAGCCCCATGGCATATACCTTTGCGAGGACATCCACACTTCGTTCCTGTCCGATTGGGGAGGCGGCTACCGGCGCGAGGGGACATTTCTGGAGTACAGCAAGGCGCTCATCGACCGGCTCTATGGTTGGTACTCTCAGGAACCGAGCCGGTTCAACATAGACGAATTGACGCGCACGACTTATGCGCTCCATTTCTATGACAGCGTACTCGTCATTGAAAAGCGCCCGATGGCGCCGCCGCAACAATCCACAACGGGCATACCGTCGTTCTAGCGCCGCAATACCCCCCTACTTGTTGACCGGCGAATCCGGGTCGAGCAGCAGGGCGACGAGGTCCTTGATCTGCTGCTCGTCCAGCGTGCCCGAGTGGCCGAGGCGCGGCATCTGCGAGCACAGGTTGTAGGCCTTGGAGTTGTAGATCCGCCCGTAGGCGTATTTTTGCGTCTCCGCCGAATTGCCCCGCAGCTTGCCGAAGCCAAGCAGGCTGGGCCCGAGCGTGCCGTAGGACGCTTCTTGCGGCGCGAGCTGGTGGCAGTTGTAGCAGCTGCCGCCGGCGACATCCTTCGGCCCGTCGTTCCATTGCATGCCGCGCCCGCTCTGCGCGATGCTTTCGCCGCGCTTCCAGTCGCCGATCAGGCTGCCGGCGGGAAAATTGATCGCCGCCATCTGCTGCGCCTCCAGCGTTTTAACCAGCGGCTCGGGCGGCGCGTTGCCGTTCAGGTTGCAGGCCTGCTGCACGGCGTCGGCGTCGAGGCGGGCCAGGGTGGCGCTGCCGCGCACCCGCAGGTCGCGCTTGAGCACCGCCTGGATTTCGAGCAGATCGGCTTCGGAGGCAAAGTGGTGTTCGACGGCCGGCATGCTGCCGCAGGCGGCGAGCAGGGCGGCGATGCCCAACTTGAGCGCGCGCTTCATCGCTTGGTTCCCGGGCCCCGGTACGGCTCGCCCTTGCCGTTGACCGTCAGGTAGGTGGCGATGGCGATGGTCAGGTCCGAGGTATAGGCCGGCTCGGGCATGCGCATCTGGCGGAAGCAGTCATTGATGCGCCACTGCATGGTCTTGAACTGGCTGTTGGAGACGCGGTACGCCGGCCAGGTGGCGACCACCGGCCGCGCCGCCGCCGGCGAGCTCAGCACCGGCAGTTCCTGCATGCGGATGCGCTTGCCTTCCTCGCCGTGGCAGCTGGCGCAGGAGAAGTCCCAGGGCCCGGCACGGAAGAAGAAGAGTTTTTGCCCGAGCGCATAGGCCGCCCGTTCCTTCGCATGCGCCTGGCCGGGGGCCATGGCTGCGCCGCGCGACTGGCTGGCGACGAAGGCCGACAGGTATTCCATCTCCGAGGGCTGGTCTTCATTGCCGAAGACGCGTTTGGACGCCTCCTCGCGGCTGCGGCCCTGCAGCGTGCCCATGCAATGGAGCAGGCGCGCTTCCAGGTCCATCACCCGGTCGGCGTCCTTGAACCAGCGCGGCAGCTGCGCGTAGGCGCCCTTCAGCACGCCGGCGCCGAGGCCGAGGTCGCATTGCTCGAGCGAGGCGTTGTTCGGGCCCTGGCGTTTGGCCCACAGGATTTCGCCCTGCAGCTCGAACAGCTCCACCGGGCTGCTGTCGGCGACCATCTGCTGGTACTTCTCGATTTCCTTCTTGACGTCCTGGGCGAATCCGCCGTTGGCCAGGGAAATCAGCAGGAGGAATAGGATGGGCGCGCGCATCCGATCAGGCGATAGCCACATCGGCCTGGCTGCGCTCGCCGAGGTTGTCGAGCCAGGCGATTTCGATCTTGTCGCCGGCCTTGACGCCCTTGAGGCGGAACGAGAACACTGGGTTGCGCGACACCGCCTGGCTGATCTGGCCTTCGATGACCGATTTGCCGTTCAGGCGCACCGACATTTCCTGGATGAAATGCGTCGGCGCCAGGTTGCCGGCCGTGTCCTTGCGCTGGCCGGTCTCCATCGGGTGCACCATCAGCACGCGCACGTCGGCGAGGTCGCCCTTCAGAGTTGCGCGAATTTTCATGGGTTCAGCCATCTCAGCCTCCGCAGCCGCCGATGGTGACCTTGATTTCCTTCGACGCCGTGTGGAACCGGCCGCCGGCTTCGGCGAACACGCGCACGAAGGAGGATTCGCCCATCTTCACGTTGACCTTGACGTAGGGCAGCGCGCCCTCGCCGAAGTCGAACTTGGCGGTGAGCGGGAAGGGGTTCTTGTCGATCACCACCGCGATGGATTTGGTGTTGGGAACGTTGCTGGTGATCTCGACCGGCACCACCGCACCGTTCTCGGCGATCTGCGGCGCCTCGATGACGATGTCCCTGCTTTCGGCGCTGGCGCCCACGCCCAGGCCCTTCAGCGCATCGGCGGCGGTCTTGGCCTGGAAGGCTTCCTTGTTCCAAGCGGCGAATGCGCGCAGCGGCACGAGCAGGGTCGCGGCCAAGGCGGCGGCGAACTGAATTGTGTTTCTTCGAAGTAAATTCATCAGGTCATTTTACCTTCTTGCGAAGGTAGTGCCCGGACTTGCCGCCGCGTTTTTCCTCCAGACGCAGCTCGCGGATGACCATGCCGCGATCTACGGCTTTCACCATGTCGTAGATGGTGAGCAGGCCGACGGCGGCCGCGCTGAGCGCTTCCATCTCCACACCGGTGCGGCCGCGGCATTCCACAGTCGCCCGCAGCAAAATCTCCGCATGCGCGGCGTCGAAACTGAAATCCACCGCCACGCGCGTGAGCGCGATGGGGTGCGTGAGGGGTATCAACTCCGCGGTGCGCTTGGCGGCCTGGATTGCGGCAATGCGCGCCACGCCGAGCACATCTCCCTTCGCCGCGCCGCTTTCGACCACCATCCGGAAGGTCGCCGGCCGCATCGCGATGCGGCCTGAGGCGACGGCAATGCGATGCGTTTCGTCCTTGGCGCCCACGTCCACCATGTGGGCGCTGCCCTTGCGGTCAAAGTGGGTCAGTTGCGGCGACAGCTTGCGTGCCAATGCATCCTCCTGCCTTACATCCTGATACAGGGAACATACAGGGAACTCGGGGGTCGGGACGGTATCATAACCGGATGCGTTTCATGGCCTTGCTGTTGGCAGCCACTCTTGCGTTTCTGCCGCGCGCGTTTGCGCAGGATACGTCGCTGCCGCGCTTCGGGCGCACCGAGCCGGAGCCGCAGCCCGCGCTGCGATCCGTGCCGCTGCCCGACCTGGGCGACGCCGGCTCCGCGGAGCTGACGCTGCCGACCGAGCGGCGCATCGGCGAGTCGATCATGCGCGAGATCCGGCGCGACCCGACCTACGTCGATGATCCCGAGGTGTCGGAATACCTGAATGGGCTGGGCGCGCGGCTGACCTCGTCGGCGTCGGGCGCGCGCCAGGATTTCGAATTCTTCGCTATCCGCGATGCGTCGATCAACGCCTTCGCGCTGCCCGGCGGCTTCATCGGCATCAATACCGGGCTGATCGCGGTCTCCGACAGCGAGTCCGAAGTCGCCTCGGTGATGTCGCACGAAATAGCCCATGTCACGCAGCGCCACATCGCGCGCCAGATCGGCATCCAGAAGCAGATGCAGGTGCCGATGATGATCGCGATGGCCGCGGCGATCCTGCTCGGGCGCTCGCGGCCCGACCTGGCGAGCGGCGCGATGGCGGCGACGCAGGGCGGCGCGATCCAGTCGCAGCTTGCCTACAGCCGCGATTTCGAGCGCGAGGCCGACCGCGTGGGCTTCCAGACCCTCACCGGCGCCGGCTTCGATGCGCGCGCGATGAGCGAGTTCTTCGAGAAGATGCAGCGCTACACGCGGCTGCAGGACAGTGGCGTGGTGCCGAGCTACCTGCGCAGCCACCCGGTGACCACCGAGCGGATCTCGGACGCGCAGGCGCGCGCCCAAAGCATGCCCTACCGGCAGCGCGCCGACAGCCTGGAATACCACCTGGTGCGCGCCAAGCTGCGCGCCGAGGCGGGCGAGGCGCGCGACGCGGTGCGGGTGTTCACCGATGCGGTCAACGACCGGCGCTTCGCCAACGAGCCCGGCGCCCGCTACGGCCTGGCGGTCGCCTACCTGCGCGCCAAGGAGCCGAAGCGCGCCGAGGAAGAGATCGCGCGCCTGCGCACGGCCAAGGTCGTCAGCCCGATGATCGAATTGCTGGCCGCGCGCATCCGCGTGGCACAGGACGATGCCGTGGGCGCGCTCGCCTTGCTGAAGGCCGCGCTGGTGCGCTATCCGTACCGCCGCTCGATCCTCTACGCGCAGCTTGGCCTGCTGGCGGATCTAGGGCGCAACGATGACGTGCAGGCGGCGCTCGCCGAGCCGATGCGCCTCTACCCGCGCGACCCGCAACTCTTCGAAGCGCGCGCCAAGGCCTACGCCGGGCAGGGCAAGCGTCTGCTGCAGCATCAGGCCCAGGCCGAGGTCTACTTCCTGCAGGGCAGCCTGCCCGCGGCGATCGAGCAACTGCAGTTCGCGCAGACTTCCGGCGACGGCAACTTCTACGAGCAATCAGCCGTGGATGCGCGCCTGAAGGAACTGCGCTCCGAACACCTGCGCGATATGCAGGACGCCAAGAAGAAGTAGGGACTGCTTCTCGCTCGCCCCCTCGGGTCAGACATCACGCGGCGGGCGTGTGGATTCCTTTCGGCAAACCAGCAGGACTTCATTCACTTGATCGGTGGCCAGCATTCCCTGGCATAGCGTGAGTTTCTACCAGCGGCCAGGTATTGAAGCGCTCGGGCTCGACCAGGTGCGCGTCTGTCCACAGCGGGTCGTAGAACCGGCGGTTGACTTCGAGGAGCTCGTGATCCGTACCGGCGAGCATATGAAGACAGCATGGGTCTTCATACGTCCGCTTATATGTGCGCTAACGCACAGAGACCCCGGCTTCAGTTATTTCTTCGGCGCCTCGAAGTAGGCTTCGTAGAGCAGGTCGAAGGTTTTTTCCGCTTCCGCGAGCAACTCGTCGTCGTTTTCGGCGCGCCGCGCGGCGCCCTGGAGCAATGTCTGCACGCCGGCCGCCTCGGGCACCGGGTTGTCGCGCACTTCGAGGAAGTGGACGATGGCGCCGATTTTGACCAGCGCGCCGTTGCGGGCGAGATCGAAGCGGACGAGCATCACTTCGAAGGTGACCTGAGAGGCGCTGTTGCCGAAGCGCGCGCCCTCGAACGCGAATCCTGCCGCGCCCGGCGGACTGTCCTGGGTTTTTTCCAGCCACTGCACGGCGCCTTCGGGGTCCACGAAGCGCCGGATTAGCCAGGCGCAGGCGAGGCGATCGGCCCAGAGTGGGCGTCGCGTGACCCAGGTGCGGCGCAGGTACTGCTCGTTGGTCTTGTCCGCGGCGGCTGAGCGCGCCGGAAACAGCAGCTTGTGCACCGCGGCCTCCGCCGCAGTGATCGCGGACCTGGCGCGTTCCTGAACTTCGCTCGGAAAGAAGTCCAGGGCGCTGATCGCCTCGAATTCGCGGCGCTGCTTGTTCAGCACCCGCGAGATGGCGCCGGGGTCGGAGATGCCGAAGCCGACCTTGAGGCTGTCGACCACCTTGACCAGTTCGGCGTAGCGCGCCGAGCGGTCGAACAGGCTGCGAAAGGCCGTCTGCTGCGCTTCCGAGATCGGGGTCACCTGCAGCACCTGCCCGCTGCCGGTCCCTTTGGCGATGTACTCCGACAGGTGCTCCAGGCCCTGGCGGCTGGCGGCGTTGTCGGGCAGCAGGTAGGCGCCTTCGCGCATCACCGCGGCGCCCAGCGACTCCAGCGTGCGCAGCATCCGCATGCGCGCGGCCGGATCTTCGGTGGGCAGGCTCGCGATCAGGGCAAGCCAGCGCCCGGTCTCCGATGGCGGAGGTTTGCTCATCGGAACGATGATAGCGCAGCCCCCGCGCTGCAAGTAAGATGTCCTTGGTGAGCGCCGCGATCAAGGAAGTCAAAAAAACAACCTGCGTCAAGACAACCACCTGCTATATGTGCGCCTGCCGCTGCGGCATCCGCGTGCATCTGCAGGACGGCGAGATCCGCTACATCGACGGCAATCCGGCGCATCCGCTCAATAAGGGCGTGATCTGCGCCAAGGGCGCGAGCGGCATCATGAAGCAGAAGTCGCCCGCCCGGCTGACCCGTCCCCTGAGAAGGAAGGCAGGCTCCGAGCGAGGAGCGGGCGAATTCGAGCCTATTTCCTGGGAGGAGGCGTTTTCCATCCTTGAGAACCGGCTGAGGAAAATACGGGCGGAGGATCCGAAGAAATTCGCCTTCTTCACGGGCCGCGACCAGATGCAGGCGCTGACCAGCCTGTTCGCGCGTCAGTTCGGTACGCCCAACTACGCGGCGCACGGCGGTTTCTGCTCGGTGAACATGGCCGCAGGCATGATCTACACCATCGGCGGCTCGTTCTGGGAGTTCGGCGGCCCGGACCTCGAGCGGGCGAAGCTGTTCGTGATGATCGGCACCGCCGAAGACCACCATTCCAACCCGCTCAAGATCGCGATCTCGAAATTCAAGCGCGCGGGCGGGCGCTTCGTTTCCATCAATCCGGTGCGCACCGGCTATTCGGCGATCGCCGACGAGTGGATCCCGATCCGCCCCGGCACCGACGGCGCGCTGATGATGGCGCTGTGCCACGAACTCGTGCGCACCGACCTCTGCGATCGCGAGTTCCTCGCCCGCTATACCAACGCCGGCTACCTGGTGAACGTGGATCCGGCGAGCGACAGCGAAGGCCTGATCGCCTGCGCGAAGGCCGAGGACAAGACCAACCCGTTCCGTCGCCACGACCAGCTGTGGTGGGATCTGTCGAGTGGCAGGCAGGTCCAGAACCACAGCGACGGCGCCGAGCCCGCGCTCGAAGGCGAATACCGCCTTGCCGGCGGCACGCCGGTGAAGCCCGCGTTCCAGCTGCTGCGGGATCGCTTGGAAGAGTGCACGCCGGAGTGGGCCGCCGACATCACCGGTATCGATGCGGAGAAAATCCGCGCGCTGGCGCGCGAGATGGGCCGCACGGCGCGCGAGCAGAGTTTCGAGCTGCCGATTGCCTGGACCGACAGCTGGGGGCGCAAGCATCCGACGGTGCGCGGCAACCCAGTCGCCTTCCACGCGATGCGCGGCATGGCGGCGCATTCCAACGGTTTTCAGTCGATTCGCGCGCTGTCGATCCTGATGTCGCTGCTTGGCACCATCGACCGGCCGGGCGGATTCCGCCACAAGGCGCCGTTTCCGCGCGGCACGCCGCCGGTCTATGCGCGCATCCCCAATAGCCCCGATGCGGTGAAGCCGAACACGCCGCTGGCGGGCGCGCCGCTCGGCTTTCCCGCCGGGCCCGAGGACCTGTTCATCGGCCCCGAAGGCGAACCGGTGCGCATCGACAAGGCATTCTCCTGGGAGTATCCGCTGGCGGTGCATGGCCTGATGCATAACGTGATCGGCAACGCCTGGCGCGGCGACCCGTACCGCATCGACACGCTGATGCTGTTCATGGCGAACATGGCCTGGAACTCGAGCATGAACACCGCCGAGGTGCGGCGCATGCTGAACGACAAGGACGAAGGCGGCGAATACAAGATTCCTTTCCTCGTCGTCTGCGACGCCTTCGAGTCGGAGACCGTCGCCTTCGCCGACCTGGTGCTGCCGGACACCACCTATCTCGAGCGGCATGACGTGATGTCGCTGCTCGACCGGCCGATTTCGGAATTCGACGGCCCGATCGACTCGGTGCGCGTGCCGGTGGTGCCGCCGATGGGCGAGTGCAAGCCGTTCCAGGATGTGCTCGTGGAGCTGGCGGGCAGACTGGGTTTTCCGGCCTTTGTGAATAAAGACAGTTCCAGAAAGTTCAAGGATTACGCTGACTTTGTCGTGAACTTCGAGACCGAGCCGGGTTCCGGCCAGGGTTTCCTGATCGGCTGGCGCGGCAAGGACGGCGACAAGGCGCTGTTGGGCGAGCCGAACCCGGACCAGTGGAAGAGATACGCGGAAAACAACTGCCTGTTCCACCAGCCGATGCCCGAATCGATCCAGTACATGCGCAACTGGAACCAGGGCTACCACGAGTGGGCGCAGCAGATGAAGCTGCGGCGCCACCCCGACCCGATCATGATCCAGATCTACGCCGAGGTGCTGCAGCGCTTTCGCCTGGCGGCGAAGGGCAAGGGGCCGAGCGCGCGGCGGCCGCCGCCGCACCTGAAGTCGCGCATCGAAACCTACTTCGATCCTTTGCCGTTCTTTTACGTACCTTTGGAAGTTCAATGTACCGAGAAAGAAAAATACCCATTAGCCGCGATCACCCAGCGGCCGATGGCCATGTACCACTCCTGGGATTCGCAGAACGCCTGGCTGCGCCAGATCCACACGCACAACTACCTGTTCGTGAATCCGCGGACTGCGCGCGCGCAGCGCATCGCCGACGGCGGCTGGATGTCGGTCGAATCGCCCTGGGGCAAGGTGCGCTGCATGGCGCGCTACAGCGAGGCGGTGGAACCCGGCACGGTCTGGACCTGGAATGCCATTGGCAAGTCGCCGGGCGCGTGGAAGCTCGCGCCCGATGCGAACGAGTTCACCCGCGGCTTCATCCTGAACAACCTGATCTCCGACCGCTTGCCGGGTCCCGCGGGCGGGATCTCGAATTCCGACCCCATCACGGGCCAGGCCGGCTGGTACGACGTTCGGGTGAGAATTTCCCGCGCATGACGACGAAGCAGCTCGCGCTGGTGATCGACCTGAACGTCTGCGTGGGCTGCCACGCCTGCGTGACGAGCTGCAAGGAGTGGAACGACGGCGGCAGCGCCGGACCGCTCAGCGACATGAATTCCTACGGCAAAGACCCGACGGGCACCTTCTTCAACCGCGTCCAGACCTTCGAGGTGGGCGAGTTCCCGGATACGGAGACGGTGCACTTCCCGAAATCCTGCCTGCACTGCGAGGAGCCGCCCTGCGTGCCGGTGTGCCCGACCGGCGCCTCCTACAAGCGCGCCGAAGACGGCATCGTGCTGGTGGACTACGACAAGTGCATCGGCTGCGGCTACTGCGCCTGGGCCTGTCCCTACGGCGCGCGCGAACTGGACCCGACCGAGAAGGTGATGAAGAAGTGCACGCTCTGCGTCGACCGTATCACCGACGAGCTGCTGCCGCCGCAGGACCGGCAGCCGGCCTGCGTGATGGCCTGCCCGACCAACGCGCGCCTGTTCGGCGACGTGCACGACCCCGAGTCGGTCGTCTCGAAAGCCATCCGCGAACGCGGCGGGTACGCGCTGATGCCGGAGTGGGAAACCCGACCGGCGAACCAGTACCTGCCGCGCCGCAAGACCGAGCCCAAGGCATGAAGCCCGCCTGGTCGGTGATCCTGCTGACGACGCAGATCGGTGCTGCGCAGGGTTTGTTCCTGCTTGTCTTTTTATTGAATATTTTTAAAACTCCTCCGCGAGAATTCGTGCTCGTCTCCTGTGCGGTCTCTCTGGGGCTGCTGATTTCCGGATTGATCGCGTCCTTTTTCCACCTCGGCCGCCCGGAGCGCGCCTGGCGTGCAGCATCGCAATGGCGGACTTCGTGGCTGTCTCGCGAAGTGATCGTGCTGCCGGCGTTCATGGGGATGGTTGCGCTCTATGGTCTTTTGATTTTTTTTGAATTTGAAAAGAATATTTCTATATGGGTAGGAGGCGTAGCAGTCTTGCTATGCCTTGCTCTCTTCATCTGTACCGGGATGATCTACGCCTGCCTGCCGTTCCTGCAGGAGTGGCGCTCGCCGCTGACGCTGGTCAACTTCTTCCTGCTCGGCACCGCCTCCGGCCTTACGCTGTCGGTGCCCTTGGCCGTGATCGCGCATCCGCAATTCGTGGGTCCTCTCGCGCTCGGTGCATTCGCCCTGGCCGCTGTCGCCTGGGCGGTGCGCATCGCATCGCTGGTGCGCAACGCGCGGCTGCGGCCGAAATCCACCATGGCCAGCGCGATCGGCATCGCGCATCCGCGCATCGTGCAGAAGGCGCAGGGCTTCATGGGCGGCTCGTACAACACGCGCGAATTTTTCCACCGCCGCCCGGACCTGCTGGTGCGCGCCGTGCGCTGGAGCTTCCTGCTGCTGCTGTTCCCGGTGCCGGCCTGGCTGCTCGGCTGGGGCGGCGGCTCGCTGGCGACGTTCATCGCGGCGTTCGCGCTGCAGTTCGCGGGACTGCTGGCGGAGCGCTGGTATTTCTTCGCCGAGGCGCGGCACCCGCAGAACCTTTACTATCAGGCCGCTTCTTGACTGCCGCGTGATAAATTATTGAAGCCATGCAACACGACAAGGAAATCGACACGCGCGGACTGAACTGCCCGTTGCCCATCCTGCGCACCAAGAAGGCGCTAAGCGACGTGCAGTCGGGGCAGGTGCTGAAGGTCGTCGCCACCGATCCCGGTTCGGTGAAGGATTTCGAGACCTTCTCCAGGCAAACCGGGCACGCGCTGCTGTCGCACGCCGAAGCGGACGGCGAATTCACGTTCTTCATGCGGAAGAAATAGGCTGTGGCGCTCGCCGCGCGCTGGATCCGGCTGCAGCCGACCGGTTTGCGCGAGATGCGCGCCGCCTGCGGGGGATTCGCAAGGGCGCAGGCGCCCGCTTCGGCGCCGGCCGTGCTCTGGGCCCGCATCGAGGATGACCGGCACGCATTTTCCGTCGTCGCGCCCCTGAAACACCTGCCCGGGCGCAGCACGCGCTGGCGCTCCTGGGCGCTGGCGCCGCTGGTCGCGACCTACCGCCAATGCGGATTGAGCGCCTATTACGATGCGGACCGTATTTGCCTGAGTGGCCGGCCGATCACCGGCGTGACTGCGTCGGCCGTCGGCGACTGCGCGGTCGTCGTCGCCGACTTCGCCCCGTGGGGCGTGCAGTTCATGGATTTCCTGCGCCAGCGCATGGAAGCGCAGTACGGCTGGCAGTTCGACACCGCCTGGCCTTCGGATGCAGAGCGGCTGGCCGTCGCGGGAGCGCTGGCCGGGGAGGCCGAGAATGCGGGCTGACCGGCGGCGGCTGATCCTGGGTATTTCCGGCGTGGCGCTGGCGATGCAGATGGGCTGGCTGCGCGAGGCGCTGGCCGCGGGCTCGGTGGAGAAGGGCGTCTATCGCGTGAAGGGCGATGTGCGCATCAACGGCGTGCCGGCGAAAGAGGGCATGGATGTGAAGGGGGGCGACGTCATCACCACCGGCCCCGCCAGCGAAGTGCTGTTCGTCACCGGCAGGGACGCGATCCTGATCCGCGCCAACTCGCGCGTCGAAGCGCAGGGCGTGGCGAGCGCGCTCGCCCTGACGGGCCTGCGCATCGTCACCGGCGCGGCGCTGTCTGTGTTTGCGCCGGGCGAGCCCAAGACGCTGTCCACGACGACGGCGACCATCGGCATCCGCGGCACCGCGGTCTACCTGGAGGCGGAAGAGGCGCGCACCTACGTCTGCGTCTGCTACGGGGAGGCGGACCTGGTTGCGGTGATGGACCCGTCGGCGCGCGAGACCGTGCGCACCCGTTACCACGACCAGCCGCGCTACATCATGGGTGCGGGCGCGCCGCAGATGCTGATGGGCGCGCCGGTGATCAACCATACCGACGCCGAGTTGACTCTGCTGGAAAGCCTGACCGGGCGCCGCCCGCCGTTCACACCCTGGCCCGGCGAGGACCGGCCGCTGAGCACCTACTGACGCGGCGTCAGCCGCGGCTTTCGAGCTTCTTCAGCTGCTCGCGCAACTTCGCGAGCGTCGACTCGAATCCCGCCAGCCGCGCGCGTTCCTGCTCCACCACTTGCGCGGGCGCGCGATCCACGAAGGATGCGTTGGCGAGCTTCGCCTTCGTCCTGCCGACATCGCCCTCGAGGCGCGCGATTTCCTTTGTCAATCGCTCCTGCTCGGCCGCCTTGTCCAGCTCCACCTTGAACGTGAAGCGGTGATTGCCCGCCAGCCCGATGGGAGATTCGATCTTCGAAAGCTCCTCGTCGCTGACGATCTTGATTTCCATCGCCACCAGCGCGACGTTCGCCGCCATCATGGCCACCGAGGGGCTTTCCGTCGAGAACAGCGGTGTTTTCTTGTGCGGGGGCAATTTCATCTCGCTCTTGAGATTTCTCTTCGCCAGCACGGACGCTTTCACTTCGGCGATTTCCTTCTCCGCGGCCTCGTCGATCTTCCCGGGCTGGCTTTCCGGATAGGGCGCGAGCATGATGGTCTCGCCGCTCTTGCCGGCGAGCGCCTTCACGTCCTGCCACAACTCCTCGGTGATGAACGGGATGATCGGGTGCGCGAGGCGCAGCGAAGTTTCCAGCACGCGCACCAGCGTGCGGCGCGTGCCGCGCTGCTGCGCTTCGTTTCCCCTGGCCAGTTGCTCCTTGGCGATTTCAAGGTACCAGTCGCAGTACTCGTCCCAGACAAAGCGGTAGATCGCGCCGGCGGCGTTGTCGAAGCGGTAGTCGGCGAAACCGGTCTCGACCTCGGCTTCCGTGCGCTGCAGGGTGCTGATGATCCACTTGTCCCAGGTGGACAGCTCGACCGGCTTCGATTCGCGAGTTTCACTTTCGATGCCGCAGTCCTGCCCTTCGGTGTTCATCAGCACGAAGCGCGTGGCGTTCC
>JANXUV010000125.1 GCA_025356085.1 Betaproteobacteria bacterium | reverse complement strand
GCACAATGGCGCTTATGTCGTGTGACGGCCGCTATTGGTGAAAAATCGAAGACCCCTGAATCATATACGGGGACTAAGGTCCTCGGAAGCCATCCCTGCCGAGCAGCAGCACATTCCGTCTTTACCCGCTCCTGCCAGTGGCTGCCGTTGCCGCCCAGAACGAGACCGCGGCGTTGAACTCTCCCGCATGGAAGGCCCAGGCTTCGGGTCCTGCCTCATCGCCGGCAAAGCGTCCGAGCCGCCGGGCGCAATCAAAAAACCCTGGGGCTGGGAGTCCGCCCCGCGCCTTGCTGATGACGATGGCTGCGATGAAGGGGCGCTCGGCCGCCGCATCCTCCGCCATGAGATGCTCCAATGCCTCGGTCACCTGATGAATGGTGTTCGGGGGTGTCAGCCCCAGAGCCTTGGCAAGCTCCCGATAGGTGATCGGAACCTGCTGCTCGGCGATTTTTTGAAGGTGCTCCCGAAGCCGTGGAGCGATCGCCTGACGCGTCTTCTCATCGACGTTTGTCGTCGCGGCGAAGTCCTCTGCCATGAATGCCATGATGTCTTCCTCACAAGATCCAACGGGTTCACCGGGCGCTTGCGTGACCAGGGCCAGCGCGTGGATGTGGTGCCGCATCAGCGGCTCGAGCATGGCGTAGACCATGCGGTGGCGCGCCACGCGCGACTGGCCGGCGAATTGCGCCGAGATGATTTTCAGGCGGTAATGGCCGCCACCCGTCGCTTCGGCGTGACCAACGTGCAAAGCGCTTTCGTCGATTAGCTCGAGCACCTCGGGCGCGAGCGCGGCCAGCCGGTCGCGGATTTGCGTTTCGACCGTGGCGGCGTTCACTTAATACTCGCCGTCGAGATTGAAAACGACGATCTGCACGCCGTCGATGTCAGCAACACGGATTTCGCCGAACTTGATTTCGCCGGCCTTGGCGACGGTGACCCAATCTGACATCGCGTTGGATTTAGATCGCGACGACTTCGATGTCGGGCTCTATCGACTTCACCAGATTCCCGATGCTGGTGAGCGTGCCCGAGATCGAGCTCGGACAGGTGCCGCACGCGCCCTGGTAGTGCACGCTGAGCGTGTTGCCGTCGAGGCCGAGCACGTGGAGGTCGCCGCCGTCGCCTTGCAGATAGGGGCGTATCTGCTCGTCGAGCAGCGTGTTGATCTTATCGAGGCGCTGCTGGTCCTCGGGACTTAGGCCGGCGATCGCAGTGCTCGCCGCCGCAACCGTGGCGGCTGATTGCGCATCCGCCGCCGGGGCGGCGCGGATCGGCTCGGCGACTTTGCGTGTCAACTCCTGCCAATCGGCGCCGCCGTCCTGCGTGACAGTGATCCAGTGATCGACGTAAAACACGTTGGTCACATGCTCGATGTCGAACAGTGTGGAGGCGAGCGAATCGTCCTTCGCCTGCTCGGCATTCTCGTACGAGCGCGTTATCCCCCAGGTCAGCGGCTCCCTGAGGATGAACTTCATCGCGTTCGGGTTGGGCGTGTCTTCAATTTCTGCTATTTTCGGCATTTCAACTTCCTAAAAGTGAGGCCGCATTCTTGACGCCGGAAATACGACAACCCCGTTGAGTGGGCACTCGCCCATGACCCGTTTCAATGGCATCAACCCACCACTGAACTGATCAACTTCTGCAATTCACCTTGCTGATACATCTCGCGCACAATATCGGAGCCGCCGACAAACTCACCATTGATATAAAGCTGCGGAATGGTCGGCCAGTTGGCGTAGGACTTGATGCCTTCCCGGATTTCCGGGTCGGCCAGCACGTCCACGGCGGCAAAGTCCTGCACACCGCACGCCTTGAGTATCTGCACCGTCGCGCCGGAAAAACCACACTGCGGGGACTGCGGCGTCCCTTTCATGTAAAGCACGACGGAATTTGCGGTTACCTGGTTGCGAATTTTCTCCTGTACGTTCATTCATTTCTCCAAAGTTATTTCATTGCCGATAGCGTCCAACCTTCAGGCGTAAATGTGCGCATGGATAGCGCGTGAATTTCCGCGCGCATGCGCTCTCCCAGCGTCAAATACACCAGCTGATGCTGCTGTACCATGTTTTTGCCGGTGAATTGCGGGCTCACGATCACCGCCTCGAAGTGCTGCCCGTCATCGCCCAACACTTCCACGTGATCGCAGGGCAGGCCATTCATGATGGTGCTTCTCACCTCATCCGCAGTCATCCTCTTATCCTTTCAACTGGGTACTCTGTGGCAAAAAACAGGGGCATCGTCACGCGTTGCCGATCGGCGCGTGCATCGGATC
>JANXUV010000069.1 GCA_025356085.1 Betaproteobacteria bacterium | reverse complement strand
CTGGCGGAACTTGTCGAAGATGCTGCGTTGGTCGACGGCGGCGATGCCGGGCCCGTTGTCGCGCACATCGACCCGCACGAAGCCCTCGCTCTGCGACAGCGCGATCTCAACTCGCCCCTGGCCGGCGTCGCAGAATTTCACCGCGTTCGACAGCAAGTTGAGCATCACTTGCACGATGCGGTCGAGGTCGGCGGTGACTACCGGCACGCGCTCGGGCACCCGGGTGCGCAGCTCGATGCTCTTTTCCTTGAACAGCTCGCTCATCGCGGCCACCGTGTCTTCGACCAGTTCTTTCATGTCCACCGGGCCGGGGTGCCACTCGACGTTGCCTGATTCGAGTTTGGAGACGTCCAGGATCTGGTTGATCAGGCGCGTCAGCCGCTCGCTCTCCTTGATCACGATGCCGAGCTGGCGCGCGCGCTCGGCCGGCTCCAGGTCGGGGTTGTCACGCAGGATCTGTGAAAAAGTGCGAATCGAGGTGAGCGGCGTGCGCAGCTCGTGCGACACGGTGGCAACGAAATCGTCCTTCAGCCGGTCGAGCTCCTTCAACTGCTCGTTCGCCGTGCGCAGCTCCTCGGTGGCGCGCTCCAGCTCCTTCGACTTCTGCTCCAGGCGGTGGCTGTAAACCACCACCTGCGAAGCTTCATCCAGGATCGCGCGCACTTCTTCGATGGTGAGCGCTTCTTCCTTGACCACCGAACCAACCATGATGCGCGCCGAGGCCGCGCCGATGGCGCCCGCCAGCTGCACCTCGACGAAATGCACGAACTCGGCGTCCGCGACGAACGCCTGGTCCGGCCAGTGCAGTCCCCGCTCACCGGCGTATTCGGCGAACGCGGCATCTGCGGCCGCCGCGCCCTGGAAGCGCGCCAGCAGGTCGTAGAGATCGGGCGCCGAGGCCGTGCCGCGCCAGAAGCGCGCCCCGCCCGCCTCTCCGCTCTGCCGCAATACGTCGACGAACAGGCCGGCCTGCCGCGTTTCGTCGGCGCCCTGGCTGCTGAGCAGCGACACCGCCAAGTAGCCCCCGATATTGGCGATCATGCTCCAGATCATGGCGTGCGTGATCTGGTCCAGCCCCGTGAGGCCGAACAGCTCCAGGGGTTTCAGCAGCGCGATGCCGAACGGCCCTTGCTCCATCAGGCCGATCGGCACCCAACCGGAGCGCACCAGGGCCGGCAGCAGGAGCGTGTAGCACCAGACGATGAATCCGGCCAGCAGGCCCGCCAGCGCGCCGCTGCGCGTGCCGCGCTTCCAGAAAATGCCGCCCAGCAGTACCGGTGCGAACTGCGCCACCGCGGCGAACGATACCAGGCCGATGGAGACCAGCGCATAGGCCTCGCCGGCGAGGCGGAAGTAAAGGTAGCCGAGCAGCAGGATCAGCAGGATCGCGCCGCGCCGGATACCGATCAGCAGCGCCGTGAGGTCGCGCCGTTCCGAGAGACGCAGGCTCTTCAAGCGCAGCAGGACCGGCATCACCAGGTCATTGCAGACCATGGTGGAGAGCGCGATGGTCTCGACGATCACCATCCCGGTGGCCGCCGACAGTCCGCCGATGAAGACCAGCAGCGCCAAGCCTTCCTGCTTGCCGGCCATCGGCAGCGTCAGCACGTAGGTGTCGGCATCCACGGTACCCGGCGCGAAATGCAGGTTGCCGCCGAAGGCGATCGGCAGCACGAACAGATTGATCGCCAGCATGTAGAGCGGGAACAGCCAGATCGCCTTGTTCAGATGGCGCTCGTTCTTGTTCTCAATCACCGCGACCTGGAACTGGCGCGGCAGGAACATGATCGCCATCATCGAGAGGATCGTCAGCCAGACCCAGTTAGCGTAGCCGCCGGCGACGCCTTCAAGCGGCGTGAGCAGCGGCGCGAGTTCGGGCGAGGCGCGCGCGCGGGAAAAGATGTCGCCCAGGCCGCCGAACATGCCGTAGGTGACATAGATGCCGACGGCAAGGAAGGCGACTAGTTTCACCAGCGATTCGAAGGCGATGGCGGCGACCATGCCCTCGTGATGCTCGGCGGCATCCAGGTGGCGCGTGCCGAAGAGAATGGTGAACGCGGCGAGGATCATGGCGACCCAGAAGGCCGTGTCGGTGGCGAGCCCGTGACTGTCAGCAGCCGCGCCAGGAGGCAGGCTGATCTCCGGGTACTGCAGCAGGATCGCGTAGCTGGTGGAGATCGCCTTCAGCTGCAGCGAGATGTACGGCAGGATGCCGATCACCGCGATCACCGTCACCAGGCCGCCGAGCAACGCGCTCTTGCCGTAGCGCGAGGCGATGAAGTCCGCGAGCGAGGTGATGCGGCTCGCCTTGCTGATGCGGATGATTTTGCGCATCACCAGCCACCACAGCGCGATCATCAGTGTCGGCCCGAGGTAGATCGGCAGGAAGCCGATGCCGTCGCTGGCCGCGCGGCCCACCGAGCCGTAGAAGGTCCAGGCGGTGGCGTAGACCGCCAGCGACAGCGCGTAGATGGTTGGATTGTCGATGATCGAGCGGCCCGCGTCGGCGCGGTGGTCGGCGTAATAGGCAATGCCGAACAGCAGTCCGAGATAGGCGAAGGCCACAAGAACGATGACGTGGCCCTGCAACATGAAACTAGCGCCGCGCCTCTACCACGTAGGCCATCAGCGCGACCAGCAGGGCCCATGCGGCGAAGATGTAGGCGTAGAGCACCGGCACGCCGAAGGCATCAGCGGTGACATTGAACAGCGACAGCACCGGGTAATTGAACAGCAGGCAGCCGAAGATGAACAGCGCGATCAGGCGCTGTCCCTTGGCTTCGGACTCCGGCGTCAAAGCGGCTGCTTCAACTGTTCCAGGATCGCGGGATTCTCGAGCGTGGACACATCCTGCGTGATCTCCTCGCCCTTGGCGATCGAACGCAGCAGGCGGCGCATGATCTTGCCCGAGCGCGTCTTCGGCAGGTTGTCGCCGAAGCGGATGTCCTTCGGCTTGGCGATGGCGCCGATTTCCTTGCCGACCCAGTCGCGCAGTTCCTTGGCGATCTTCTGCGCCTCCGCCCCGCTCGGCCGCGCGCCCTTCAGCACCACGAAGGCGCACACCGCTTCACCGGTAAGGTCGTCGGGCCGCCCGACCACCGCGGCTTCGGCGACCAGTTTCGAATTGGCCACCAGTGCCGATTCGATCTCCATGGTGCCGAGGCGGTGCCCCGACACGTTCAGCACATCATCGATGCGGCCCATGATGCGGTAGTAGCCATCCAGGTCGGTGCTCGCGCCGTCGCCCGCCAGGTAGTACCGGCCCTGGAAGTCCTCGGGGAAATAGCTTTTCTTGAAGCGCTCCGGGTCGCCCCAGATGGTGCGGATCATCGACGGCCAGGGACGTTTGATGACAAGGATCCCGCCCTTGCCCTTGCCCACTGAATGCCCGGTTTCATCGACGATGTCGGTGATGATCCCCGGCAGCGGCAGCGTGCAGGAGCCGGGCTTGGTCGGCGTCGCGCCCGGCAGCGGCGTGATCAGGTGGCCGCCGGTCTCAGTCTGCCACCAGGTATCGACGATCGGGCAGCGTTCGTTGCCGACCACCGTGTGGTACCACATCCAGGCTTCCGGGTTGATCGGTTCGCCGACCGATCCGAGGATGCGCAGGCTGGAAAGATCGTATTTCTTCGGCAGGTCGCCGCCCGCCTTGATCAGCGACCGGATTGCCGTCGGCGCGGTATAGAACACGTTCACCTTGTGGTCCTGGATCATTTTCCAGAACCGTCCCGCGTCCGGGTAGGTGGGCACGCCTTCGAACACCACCGCCGTGGTGCCCACCGCCAGCGGGCCATAGGTAATGTAAGTGTGTCCAGTCACCCAGCCTACGTCCGCCGTGCACCAGAAAATGTCCGAAGGTTTGTTGTCGAACACCCACTTCATGGTCAGGCTCGCCCACAGCAGATAGCCCGCGGTCGAGTGCTGTACGCCTTT
The DNA here is from genome assembly GCA_025356085.1 of Betaproteobacteria bacterium. Taxonomy (GTDB): domain Bacteria; phylum Pseudomonadota; class Gammaproteobacteria; order Burkholderiales; family SG8-39; genus RBG-16-66-20. The sequence goes on along the minus strand of JANXUV010000069.1, from coordinate 16,789 downwards.
GGGCTTTCCCGTCGAGCCCGAGGTATAGAGGATGAACAGCGGATGCTCCGCGTCGACCCATTCGGGTTCGCAGGTATCGGCCTGACCCTTCACGGCGTCGTCCCACCAAAGATCGCGCCCTGCCGTCATCGGTACCGCGCTGCCAGAGCGCTTGTAGACGATGACAGTCTTCACGGTTTCGCAGCCGCCGAGCGCCAACGCTTCATCGACCACCGGCTTGAGGGGAATTTCCTTGCCGCCGCGGAATTGTCCGTCCGCGGTGAGCACCGCGATCGCGCCGGTATCGAGGATGCGCTCGTGGACGCTCTTCGCGGAGAAACCGCCGAACACCACCGAGTGAATGGCGCCGATGCGCGCACAGGCCTGCATTGCCACCACCGCCTGGATCGACATCGGCATGTAAATCAGGACGCGCTCGCCCTTCTTGATGCCCCTGGCCTTCAGCCCGTTCGCGAACTTGCAGACCTCGTGGTACAGCGCCTTGTACGAGATCTTCGTGATCTTGCCGTCGTCGGCCTCGAAAATGATCGCGCTCTTGTCGGGCTGCGTCTTCAGGTGCCGGTCGAGGCAGTTGTAGGAGGCATTCAATTCACCGTCGTAGAACCAGCGGAAGAACGGCGCCTTCGATTCGTCCAGGGTCTTCGTGAACGGCTTGTGCCAGAGCAGGTTCTCTCTCGCCAGGCGCGCCCAGTAGCCTTCAAAATCCTTCTCGGCCTCGGCGCACAGCTTGCGGTAGGCGTCCATGCCGGAAATATTTGCCAGCTTGACGAAGGCCGGCGACGGCGGGAACACGCGCGTCTCGGACAATACCGATTCGATCTGCGATGACATGGAATCCTCCTGAGTAGGGATAAAATCACCAATTCAAAGCCTTGTAAAGCATCTTGCCGCCATGACCACCACAATCCGCAGCGACGATCTGGTGCAGAGCGTCGCCGACGCGCTGCAGTTCATTTCCTACTACCACCCGCGCGACTACATCCAGGCGCTCGGCCGCGCCTACGAACGCGAGCAATCCCCCGCCGCCCGGGATGCCATTGCCCAGATCCTCACCAATTCGCGCATGTCAGCCGAGGGGCGCCGGCCGATCTGCCAGGACACCGGCATCGTCAACGTATTCCTCAAGATCGGCATGGACGTGCGCTTCGAGGGCATCAAGGGCACGCTCGAGGACACGGTCAACGAAGGCGTGCGGCGCGGCTATGCGCACAAGGACAACCCGCTGCGCGCCTCGGTGCTGGACGAATCGGACTTCGGCCGCAAGAACACCCGCGACAACACGCCTGCCGTGATCAACGTGCAGATGGTGGCCGGCGACAAGCTGGAAGTGGGCGTGGCCGCCAAGGGCGGCGGTTCGGAAGCGAAATCCAAGTTCGTCATGCTCAACCCCTCCGATTCGATCGCCGACTGGGTAGTGAAGACCGTGCCCAGCATGGGCGCCGGCTGGTGCCCGCCGGGCATGCTCGGCATCGGCGTTGGCGGCACCGCCGAGAAGGCGATGCTGATGGCCAAGGAATCGCTGATGGAATCGATCGACATGGCCGAACTCAAGGCGCGCGGACCAAAGAGCAAGGTCGAGGAACTGCGCATAGAGATCTACGACCGCGTCAACGCTCTCGGCATCGGCGCGCAGGGACTGGGCGGCCTGTCCACGGTGCTGGACGTGAAGATCCTCACCTACCCTGCGCACGCCGCCAACCGGCCGGTGGCGATGATCCCGAACTGCGCGGCGACTCGCCACGCGCATTTCGTGCTGGATGGCTCGGGCCCGGCGGAATTCGAAGCGCCCTCGCTCGCCGATTGGCCGAAAGTCACCTGGGTCGCAGACGCGAGTTCGACCCGCGTGGATCTGGACACGCTGAACAGGCAAACCGTCGCCAGCTGGAAGCCCGGGCAACGGCTCCTCCTTTCAGGAAAGCTTTTGACCGGTCGTGATGCGGCTCACAAGAGAATTCAAGAATTTTTAGAACAAAAAAAACCGCTGCCAGTGGATTTCACCAACCGTGTCATCTACTACGTCGGACCGGTCGATGCAGTGCGCGATGAAGTCATCGGGCCCGCGGGCCCGACCACCTCTACGCGCATGGACAAATTTACCGAGATGATGCTCGCGCAGACCGGACTGATTGGCATGGTTGGTAAGGCCGAGCGCGGCCCGGCGGCGCTCGACGCGATCAAAAAGCACAAGGCCGCCTACCTGATGGCGGTCGGCGGCGCGGCCTACCTGGTCGCCAAGGCGATCAAGAAAGCGCGCGTGCTGGCGTTCGAGGACCTCGGCATGGAAGCGATCCACGAGTTCGAGGTGAAAGACATGCCAGTGACAGTCGCGGTGGATTCGAACGGCACCTCCGTGCACAACACCGGCCCTGCCGAGTGGTCGAAAAAAATCATCGAACTGAAGCTCCCCGTCACGGCAGCTTGAAAAAATCCAACTGGGGCGCCGTCTGGGCGATGTTCGCCGGCGGCGTGGCATGCGGCGCGTTCATGGGCAAAGTGCCCCCCGCCCTGCCCGGTCTGCGCGCGGAACTCGGCTTGACGCTGGTTGAATCCGGCTTCATCGCCACCATGATCAACCTGCTCGGCGCCGCCGTCGGCATGCTGATGGGTTTGCTGTGCGACCGCTTCGGCCACAAGCGCCTTGGCCTTGCGGGCCTCGCAATCATGGCCGCGGGAGGGTTCCTCGGTGCCGCGGCGCAGGGTTATCCGGTCCTGCTGCTGTCCCGCTTCCTGGAAGGCGCGGGCTTCATCCTGTTCGCCGTCACCGGCGCGGCGCTGATCAATGCCGCCGTTGCCAGCCCGGGCGACCGCAACCGGGCGATGGGCCTGTGGACAGCCTACATGCCGGGGGGAGCCGCGATGGCGATGCTGGCCGCGCCCTTTGCCATCGCGCATCTCGGCTGGCGCGGATTCTGGGCTGCGCTATCGGCCCTCGCCCTCGCCTGCGCGGTGCTGGTGTGGCGTTGCGTACCCGCCACGCGCGCGGCAACCGTTGGCACGTTGCGGCTGGCGATCGAATCGCTTTCCCAGCGCGGCAGCTGGGTGCTGGCGATTCTGTTCATGCTCTACGTCGCGCAGTGGACCTCGGTGATGATCTGGCTGCCGACCTTCGTGGTGGATGCCAGGGGAGGATCCGCGGCGACGGCTGCTTTTCTCGGCGCGATCATGGTACTGGCCAACGTGCCGGGAAATCTCGCCGGCGGCTGGCTGCTGTCGCGCGGCGTCGGACGCGGCGCCCTGGTGATCGCGGCGAGCGCGATTTCCGCCGCCTGCTCCGCCGGGATGCTCGACGAAGCCCTGCCCGATGCCGCACGCTATGCCTTGGTGCTGGTGTTTTCCTGCAGCGCCGGCGTCATCCCGGTCTCCGTCCTCTCCGGGGTTGCGGTGCATGCCCGCACGCCAGGCCATATCGGCACCACCAACGGCATGGTGATGCAGACCGCGCAGATCGGCCAATCGATCGGGCCGATCCTGCTGGCATGGCTGGCATCGCATTACGGCGGATGGAGCGCTACGCTGTGGGCAATGCTGGCCTTCGCGGCGGGCTGCGCGATCTGCGGATTCGCCATTGCGCGCATCGAGCGGCGGGTCAAATGATCTCTGTCCCGCAACTCGGCCATGCAGTGCCTCGCACCCATGGCCCGCTGGTCGCGAGCTTCGGCCGCCTGGCGCTGACTGTCGCGGGTTGGAAAATCGAGGGCAACTTCCCGGACTGTGCGAAGTTTGTGATGATCGTCGCTCCGCACACCTCGAACTGGGATGTCCCGGTCGGACTGATGGCAAAGTTCGCCTTGAGGCTGAAGTGCCGTTTCATCGCCAAGCACTCGCTGTTCTGGTGGCCACTCGGCATGCTGCTACGAGGCGTCGGCGGAATCCCCGTCAACCGCGCCGCAGCAAGCGACTTCGTCGATGCCACGGTGCGCATTTTCAACGCTCGGGAAGAGCTGGTGCTCATCATCACGCCGGAAGGCACGCGAGCAAAAGTCGAGCGATGGAAGTCGGGCTTTCACCGCATCGCGCACGCAGTCGGCGTTCCGGTGGTGCTGGTCGTCTTCGATTACAGCTGCAAGGTAGTAAGTCTCGGACCCGCTGTTGCAGCAACCGACGATTACGAGCGCGATCTCGCCGCGATACAGTCGCACATCTCGGCATCCATGGCGCTGCACCCGGAACGCTACTGAGTAAAATAGCCGCTGGAGGCTCCCATGCGACAGATCCACATTCGCGAAGTCGGCCCGCGCGACGGGCTGCAGAACGCCCGCCAGTTGATGCCCACCGAGGCGAAAAAGGCCTGGGTGAAGGCGATCGCCGAGGCCGGCGTACCGGAAATCGAGGTCGGCTCATTCGTGCCGCCCAAGTTGATCCCCGCCATGGCGGACACCGCAGAGATCGTTTCTTTCGCGCTGACGCTTAAGAATCTTCAGGTCGTCGTGCTCGCACCCAACCTCAAGGGTTTCGAGCGCGCCCTCGCCGCCGGCGCCCACAAGGTCACCTTCCCGGTCTCGGCCAGCCGCAAGCACAGCGAGTCGAACGTGCGCATGACGCCGGAACAGATGGTCGAGGAGGTTCGCCGATGCGCGCGGCATCCTCACCCGGGGGTCCTGGTCGAAGGCGCCGTGTCCACGGCTTTCGGCTGCACCATGCAGGGCGACGTGCCGGAGGACGACGTGGTCCGCATCGCCGCCGCGCTGGCGGAATTCTGCGACCACGTCTCGCTGGCCGACACCGTGGGCTATGCGAACCCCGCGCAGATCAAGCGGATGTTCTCGCGGGTCAGGAAAGAAATCGGCGCCAAGCTGAGGACCGCGCACCTGCACAACACGCGCGGCCTGGGCCTCGCCAACGCGCTCGCCGCCTATGAGGAAGGCGTGCGCCACTTCGACAGCTCGATGGGCGGCCTGGGCGGCTGCCCGTTTGCGCCCGGCGCGAGCGGCAATGTGATCACTGAAGACCTTGTCTTCATGTTCGAGAGCATGGGCGCATCCACCGGCATCGACCTGGACAAGCTCATGGAAGCGCGCAAGCTGATGGTCGCCGCGCTGCCCGAGGAGCCCGTGTACGGGCACATGGCGCTTGCCGGCGTGCCCAAGGGGTTCCGTGCTGCCGCTTGAGGGTGTGAAGGTCGTCGAGTTTGCCCACATGGTGATGGGCCCCAGCTGCGGGCTCGCGCTCGCCGACCTGGGCGCAGAGGTCGTCAAGGTCGAGCCGCTCGAGGGCGACAACACGCGGCGCCTGCAGGCGGCCGGCGCGGGGTTTTTCCCGGTCTTCAACCGCAACAAGAAAAGCCTCGCGGTGGACCTGAAGCACGCGGAAGGCCGGGATATCGTGCACCGGCTTGTCGACGGCGCGGACGTACTGACGGAAAATTTCCGCCCTGGCGCGCTCGACAAGCTCGGCTTCGGCCACCAGGCGCTGGCCGGCCGCAATCCGCGGCTGGTCTACTGTTCCATGAAGGGATTTCTCGACGGTCCCTACCAGCACCGCGCCGCGCTCGACGAAGTGGTGCAGATGATGGGCGGCCTCGCCTACATGACGGGCCTGCCCGACCGGCCGTTGCGGGCGGGCTCTTCGGTGATCGACATCATGGGCGGCACCTTCGCGGCGCTCGGCATCGTCGCCGCCCTGCGCGAGCGCGAAACGACCGGACGCGGCCGACTCGTCACCAGCGCCTTGTTCGAAAGCACCGCCTACCTCGTCGCCCAGCACATCGCGCAGTTCGAGCTGACGGGAGAAGCCCCGCCGCCGATGTCGGTGAAACGCCCGGCCTGGAGCGTCTACGACATTTTCGAGACGGCGGACGACGGCTCGGAAAATGCGCGGCTGTTCGTCGGCGTCGTGACCGACACGCAATGGGAGATTTTCTGCAGAGAATTCGACCTCGCCGACCTGGCCGCCGACCCGAGGCTGCGCTCCAACGGCGAGCGCGTGAAGGAACGCGCTTGGCTGCTGCCGCGGCTAGCCGAGGCGCTGAAGAAATTCACCAAGGCGGAGCTTGCGGCGAAGCTGGAGGCGATCGGACTGCCGTTCGCGCCGATTTCGAAACCCTGGGACCTGCTGGAGGATCCACACCTCAGGGAATCCGGCGGACTGATGGAAACCCGCACACCCGGCGGCAAGACCTTCCACGCGCCGACGCTGCCGCTGGCGCTGGACGGCAAGCGCCTGCCCAAGCGCAGCGAACCGCCCGCCATCGGCGAAGGCGCGCGCGAACTGATGGGCGGCCTGGGCTACACTGCCGCCGAAATCGCCGATCTGCAGGCACGGAAAGTCGTCGTTCTAACCTAGTCACCAAGGAGAGGGAAATGCCGAGCTTCAAGCAAGGGGTATTGGGATTGAGCATTGCGCTGTTCGCCACCGCCGCCGCCGCGCAGGACCAGCGGCCCGGCTACGGCCCGGACGTCAGCCTGACCAACGCCAAGAAGATCGCCGCCGGCGTCATCGCGGAGTGCCAGAAGAACAACTGGAACGTCGCTGTTGCCGTCGTCGACGCGCATGGCACGCTGATGTACTACGAGAAAATGGAAGACACGCAGTACGCCAGCGCCGACATCGCGATCGGCAAGGCAAAGGCGGCGGCGACCTATCGCCGGCCGACGCGCGTGTTCGCGGAAGTCATCAACAAGGGCAGCCCGGCCACCGCCACCCTGCCCGGCGTCTTCGCATCGCCCGGCGGCGTGCCGATCATGGTTGGCGGCAAGGTGACCGGCGCGGTGGGCGTCAGCGGCGTTACCGGCGACCAGGACGAGCAGTGCTCTAAAGCGGGTATTGCCGGAATGTAAGTCGTCGGCAGTTCTTCAAAAAACGGCGCTCTCGGGCGCCGTTTTTATTTGAGCAGCGCGTCGATTCCCGCCTGGGCGATCTGCTCGTCCTGGTGGGACTGGACGCCCGACACGCCGACGGCGCCGATGCACGTGCCTTCGACGACGATCGGCATGCCGCCTTGCACCGGCAGGATGCCGGGCATCTTGATCATCGCGGTGCGACCGCCCTTCACCATCTCCTCCCACACGCCGCTGGAACGGCGCGAAATCGCCGCAGTGCGGCCTTTCTCCAGCGCAATGCCGGCGTTGGCCGGCGTGGCGCCGTCCATGCGAGCGAAATGCATCAGGTGGCCGCCGTCATCGAGGATGGCGACCGCCACGTTCCACTTGTTCTTGCGGGCCTCGGCCTCCGCCGCGGCGGAAATCTTCAGGCAGTCTTCCTGCGTCAGTACCGGTCGTGTCTTCATTTGATTCCCAGGCAGTCCTTGATCTGTTGTAAGGCGTTCGGGTCTTCGATGGTGGTGAGGTCGCCGGGGTCGCGCCCTTCGGCCAGCGCCGCGATCGAGCGCCGCAGCGTCTTGCCGGAGCGCGTCTTCGGCAACAGCGTCACGAAATGCACCGCCTTCGGCCGGCCGATCGCGCCCAGCTGCTTGTCGACGGTTTCCATGACTTCCTGTGAAGTGGTTTTTTTCGCAGGATCTTTCAATACTGCAAAAGCAAGAGGCATCTGGCCCTTGAGTTGATCCACCACGCCCACCACCGCGCACTCCGCGATGTTGGGATGCATGTTCACCGCCTCTTCGATTTCGCGCGTGCCGAGGCGGTGGCCGGCGACATTGATCACATCGTCGGTGCGCCCGAGGATGAAGTAGTAGCCGTCCTGGTCGCGGATGCCCCAGTCGAAGGTCGAATAAACCTGCTTCTTCGAGAAAGTCGAGAAATAGGTCTTCACGAAGCGCTCGTCATCGCCCCAGATGGTGGTCATGCAGCCCGGCGGCAGCGGCGGCTCGATCACCACCACCGCCTTCTCGTCGGCGCCGGCCACGCTCGCATCCGTTTCCCGCAGCAGCTTCAGGTCGTAGCCGTAGGCCGGGAACGACGGGCTGCCGTACTTGATCGGCGTCTTCTCCACGCCGTGCATCGCCGTCAGCACCGGCCAGCCGGTTTCGGTCTGCCAGTAGTGGTCGATCACCGGCTTGCCGAGGCCCTCGGAAATCCACGCGTGCGTCGGCTCATCCAGCGGCTCGCCTGCCAGGAACAGGTGCTTCAGCGACGACAGGTCGTACTTCTTCAGCAGCGCCGGATCGTGCTTCTTCAGCACGCGGATCGCGGTCGGCGCCGAGAACATGATGTTGACCTTGTAGTCCTGCACGATCTTCCACCACACGCCGGCGTCGGGCCGCATCGGCACGCCCTCGTAGAGGATGGTGGTCAGGCCCGCGATCAGCGGGGCGTAGATGATGTACGAATGCCCCACCGCCCAGCCGATGTCCGAGGTGGTGAAGATGGTCTCGCCCGCGGCGCCGCAGTAGATATATTCCATCGAGGCCGCCATTGCCACCGCGTAGCCGCCGACGTCGCGCTGCACGCCCTTCGGCTTGCCGGTGGTGCCGGAGGTATAGAGGATGTACGAAGGCTCGGAGGATTCGAGCCATTCGCAGGGAACGGTTTCTCTTTTTGTTTTTGAATGCAAATCCTTCCAATCGACGTCCCTGCCCGGTACCAGCGGCATGTTCAGATCCAGTCCCCGATTGAAGATCAGCACTTTCGCGGGCGGATGCTTCGCCAGCCGGATGGACTCGTCCACCAGCGGCTTGTAGGGCATCACCTTGCCCATGCGGCTGCCGCCGTCGGCGGTGATCATCAGCACCGGCTTCGCATCGTCGATGCGCGCGGCGAGGCTGGCCGCGGCAAAGCCGCCGAACACCACCGAATGCACCGCGCCCAGGCGCGCGCAGGCGAGGATCGCGAACACCGCCTCCGGCATGTTGGGCATATAGATGATGACCCGGTCGCCGCGCCTGACGCCCAACGACCGCATCATTGCCGCGGTCCTGTTGACCTGGTCGAAAAGCTCCTGGTACGAAAAGCTTTCGACCTTGTCGACTTCGGTCGAAATCCAGACCAGAGCCTTTTGTTCCGCGCGATCCTTGAGATGCCGGTCGACCGCGTTGAAGCAGAGATTGGTCTCGCCGCCGACGAACCATTTCGCGAACGGCGGCTTCGAGTAGTCGAGCACCTTGCCGAAAGGCTTGTGCCAGTGGATGCGCTTCGCCTCCTTCGCCCAGAAGCCTTCGCGATCGAGGATCGACAGCCGGTGCAGATCCTTGTACGAACTCATGCGTTCAGGTCAACCACGATCCGGCCGGTGACCTTGGCGTTGATAAAATCGTCGAACACCTTTGGCAGCTCGTCGAAAGGAATCGTCTTCGCCATCGACTTCAGCCCCGCCGGCTTCATGTCCGTGCCCAGCCGGCGCCAGACTTCCTGGCGCACCGCCATCGGGCAATTGACCGAGTCGACGCCGAGCAGCGAGACGCCGCGCAGGATGAACGGCATCACCGTCGTGTTGAGCGAGAGGCCTGCGGCCAGGCCGACTGAGGCGATGACGCCGCCGACCTGCATCGTGCTCGCCATCCACGCCAGGATGTCGCCGCCCAGGTTGTCCACCCCGCCCGCCCATTGTGCCTTGTCGAGGGGCTTGATTTTCGAAAGATCCAGGTCTTTGCGCAACCGGACCTCCGCAGCGCCGATTCTTTTCAGCCAGTCAGCCTCGGATTCCTTGCCCGTCAAGGCCACCACCTTGTAGCCCAGCTTGGACAGAGCGGCAATGGCGATCGACCCCACGCCGCCGGTGGCGCCGTCGACGACGACCGGGCCGTTGGCGGGCTTGAGGCCCACCTGCTCCATGCGCACGATGCCCAGGGCCGCGGTGAATCCCGCGGTGCCGAAGGCCATCGCTTCCCAGAGCGTCATGCCCTGCGGCATCTTCACCACCCAGTCGGCCGGCAGGCGCGCGTACTGCGCGTAGCCGCCGTGGTGCTTGACGCCGATGTCGTAGCTGGTCGCGAGCACCGCGTCGCCCTTGGAGAAGCGCGGATCGGAAGACGCTGTGACCGTGCCGGACAGGTCGATGCCGCCGATGCAGGACGGCCTGAGCAGGATGCGGCCTTTGCCGGTGGCCGCGAGCGCGTCCTTGTAGTTGACGTCGGAGTACGCGACGCGCACCACGACTTCACCCGGATCCAGGTCGTCGAGCGTGCACTCGACGAACTCGGCCTTGATCTTCTTTTCTACCTCGCTAAGGCGGTAGGCTTTGAACTTTTCCACTCTCTCTCCTCCGTTCCTGCTGCAGATAGACGACGGACTGCATCTCGGTCAGCCTGCTCGCCGTACGCGCGAACTCGGCGCTGTTTTCGCCTTCGGTGAACAGATCGTCCGGCTGCGCCTCGGCGCCCACGAACAGCTTCACCCGATCATCGTAGAACACATCCACCAGCCAGGTGAATCGCCGCGCCGCATCTGCGTTCTTCGGCGACATCTTCGGCACCCCCGACAGGATCACGCTATGAAAGCGCCGCGCCAGGTCCACGTAATCCGCGTAGGAGCGCGGCCCGCCGCACAGCGCCGCAAAATCGAACCATACCAGCCCGCCAGCGCGCTTGCGGTACGGGATGCGCCGGCCCTCCACGTCCAGAGGCTGCTTCTCTTCCTCGGTGTCTTTCAGTTCCTCGAAGACGCGCGCGACCTGCGCTTCGGCGTCGGGACCGGTGTGATACACCCGGAGTTGTTCCATTTTCAGGCGGCGGTAATCCTTACCGCCGTCCACTTCGACCACATCCAGGCGCGTCTTCAGCAATTCGATGGCCGGCAGGAAGCGCTCTCGCTGGAGCCCATTCGGATAGAGCCGGTCGGGATGATAGTTGCTGGTCATCACGAACTGTACGCCGAGGTCCATCACTTTCTCGAGATAACGGCCGAGGATCAACGCGTCGGCGATGTCCGAGACGTGGAATTCGTCGAAGCAGATCAGGCGGTAGCGGCGCGCCGTACGCTCCGCCACTGCGGTGAGCGCGTCGCCGGTGGCCTGCAGTTCGTTCATCTCGCGGTGGATTTCGCGCATGAAGTGGTGGAAGTGCACCCGTCGCTTCCTCACCAGCGGCACGCACAGGTAGAAGGCGTCCATCAGGAAGCTCTTGCCGCGCCCGACCGCGCCCCACAGGTAGACCCCCTTGGGCGGCTCCGGTTTCACCAGCATGCGCCTGAGCGCGTTGCTGCGCTTCGCTTTGTAGGCGGTCCATTCCTCGAACAGCCGCTGCAGGCGCAAGACCGCGCGCTCCTGCGAAGCGTCGGGGGTGAAGCCGCGGCCTTCCAGCTGCTTGCGATAGAGGGAGACGACATCCGTCATGATTCTGTGCTCACGATCAGGATACCCGCGGCCACCGCCGCCGCGCCCATCGCCTGCACCAAGCTGATGGATTCCCCGAGCACCACCCAGCCGATCAACACTCCGAATACCGGCGACAGGAAGACGAACACGTTGACCCTGCTTGCCGAATAGCTGCGGGTCAGCCAGGCAACTAGCGCGAAGCCCAGGGTTGCCGCCACGACGCCCAGGTAGAAGACGCTTGCTGCCGCAGGCACGGTGAAATGCCAGGCCGCGTCCGCCTCGAATACCAGGGTCAGCAGAGCAAAAAGCGGAACCGCCCCAGCGCAATTCCAAAACACCATCGCCACCGGCCTGAATTCGCCCGGCATTCGCTTGTTGAGGATGATGTTGCCGGTCCAGCCCAGCGCCGCCACCAATGCCAGCAGGTCTCCCGTCAGCGAGCCCCCGCCCAGGCCGCGCTCCGCGATCACCACCGCGACGCCTGCGAACGCCACACCAGTGCCGAGCCATCGCCGCGGCGTCAGCCGGTCGCCGGCGAAGAAAAGCGGCAGCAGGAGCAGCGTGAAGAAAGGTTGCATGTTGAACAGGATCGCCGCCCGGCCCGCGCTGGTCATGCCAAGCGCGACGAACAGCAGCGCCTGCGACAGTGCGAAGATGACCGTCTGGGCAAGCACGTAGCGCAGGGGCTGCACCAGGGACATACCGGCGAGCATCGCGCAGGCGCCCAGCGCCGCAGTGCTGACGGCCATGCGAAGCGCCAGCAGACCGAAGGGAGGCAGGTCATGCAGCGCGATCTTTCCGGCGGTGTACGAACCGCCGAGAACCGCCATGCAGAGAACCGCGAGCGCGATGGCCCGCGCGTCGAGCCGCCCGCTGCCGACGTTCAAATGTTCAACGCGCGCTTATCAACAGCCAGCGCCGCTTCCTTGATTGCCTCGGAGAGGGACGGATGGGCGTGGCAGATCATGCCGATGTCCTCGGCGGAGCCGCCGAACTCCATCGCCGCCACCGCCTCGGCGATCAGCTCGCCCGCCATGGGGCCGATGATGTGCACGCCGAGAATGGCGTCGGTGGCCGCGTCGGCGATGAATTTGACCAGGCCGCTGGTATCGCCCAGCGCGCGGGCGCGGGCATTGGCCGAGAACGGGAACGATCCCGTCTTGTACGCCACGCCGGCCGCCTTGAGCTGCTGTTCGGTCTGGCCTACCCAGGCGATTTCCGGCGCGGTGTAGATCACCGAGGGAATGGTATTGAAGTTGACATGCGGCTTCTGGCCGGCGATGCGCTCGGCTGCCGCCACCCCCTCTTCCTCCGCCTTGTGCGCCAGCATGGGCCCGCGCACCACGTCGCCGACCGCCCAGACGTTCGGCACGCTGGTGCGGCAATCGCCGTCCACCACGACCAGCCCGCGCTCCATCTTCAGGCCGATGGCCTCGGCATGCAGGCCATTGGTATTGGCAACGCGGCCGATGGAAACGATGAGGCGATCCACGTCGAGCGTCTTCGCCGCTCCATCCGAAGCCTTGTATTCGATCTTGACGGCGTTCTTTGCCGTGGAAACCTTCGTGATCGCCACCCCGGTTTCGATCTTCAGGCCCTGCTTGGCGAAAATCTTGGCCGCTTCCTTGGCGATCGCTTCATCGGCCACGCCAAGGAAAGCCGGCAGCGCTTCAAGGATCGTCACGTCGGCGCCCAGCCGGCGCCAGACGCTGCCCATCTCCAGGCCGATGATGCCGGCGCCGATCACCCCCAGGCGCTTCGGCACTTCCGTGAGCGCCAGCGCGCCGGTGTTGCTGAGAATCAGCTTTTCATCGAAATCCGCGCCGGGCAAGGCGCGCGGATTGGAACCGGTGGCGATGATGATGTTTTTTGCAGCCAAGGTTTCGTCCCCAACGACGATTTCAGAAGCGCTCTTGAAGCTTCCCCTGCCATGGAAGAACGTGACCTTGTTCTTCTTGAAAAGGTAGGCGATGCCCTCGTTGTTCTGTTTGACGACCTTTTCCTTGCGCTTCTGCATCACGCCGAGGTCGAGCGCGAGACCCTTCACCAGCACGCCGTGGTCGGCGAAGTGATGGCCGGCCTGTTCGTAGTTCTCGGAGGACTGCAGCAGCGCCTTGGAGGGAATGCAGCCGACGTTGGTGCAGGTACCGCCCAGCGCCGGCTTGCCGTCCACGGCTTTCGCCTCGTCGATGCAGGCGGCCGAGAGACCGAGCTGCGCGGCGCGGATGGCGGCGACGTAGCCGCCCGGGCCGCCGCCGATCACCACCACATCAAAGGATTTCATATTTCCAGGATCAGGCGCGCCGGGTCCTCGAGCGCTTCCTTGATCGCCACCAGGAACAGGACCGCTTCCCGGCCGTCGATGATCCGGTGGTCGTAGGACACCGCAAAGTAGTTCATCGGCCGCACCACCACCTGGCCGTTCTCGACCACCGCACGCTCCTTGGTGGCGTGGATGCCGAGGATCGCGGACTGCGGTGGGTTGATGATCGGCGTCGACAGCATCGAGCCGAACGTGCCGCCGTTGGAAATGGAGAAGGTGCCGCCGGTCAGGTCGTCGAGGGACAGCTTGCCGTCCTGCGCCTTCTTGCCGAATTCGGCGATCTTCTTCTCGATCGCGGCGAAGGACATCTGGTCCGCGTCGCGCAGGATGGGCACCACCAGGCCGCGCGGGCTGCCGACCGCGACGCCGATGTCGAAGTAGCCGTGGTAGACGATGTCGGTGCCGTCCACCGAGGCATTCACCACGGGATACTTCTTCAACCCGTGCACCACGGCCTTGACGAAGAACGACATGAAGCCGAGCTTCGTGCCGTGCTCCTTCTCGAAACGTTCCTGGTAGGTTTTCCGCAGCGCCATCACCGGCGCCATGTTCACTTCGTTGAAGGTCGTGAGGATCGCCGCGGTCGATTGCGACTGCACCAGGCGCTCCGCGATCCGCTGGCGCAGGCGCGACATCGCCACGCGCTGCTCGGGCCGGCCGGCGAGCAGCTTGTCGGTATTTACGGCAGCCGGCGGCTGTTGAAGGGCGGCTTTCGGTGCCGCCACGGGCTGCTGCAGTACGTCGCCTTTGGTAACCCTTCCATCCCTGCCAGTACCCTGAACCTGGGAGGTGTCGATGCCCTTCTCAGCGGCAATTTTCTGTGCAGAAGGCATGACCGCGGGTGCCGAGGCGGGCTTCGCTTTTGGCTCTTCTTTTTTTAATTCTTCTTTTTTAGCTGCAACAGCGGAAGCCTTTCCCTCCGTATCGATCCTGGCGATGATTTCCCCGGCGACGACGATGCCCTTGTCGCCCTTGAGGATGCTCACCAGCACGCCGTCGGCAGGCGCCGGGAGTTCCAGCACCACCTTGTCGGTTTCGATGTCGATCAGGTTCTCGTCGCGCTTGACCGCTTCGCCCTGCTTCTTGTGCCAGGCGAGCAGCGTCGCCTCGGAGACCGATTCCGAGAGCTGCGGGACTTTCACTTCGATCAACATTATTTTTTCCTTTTCTTTCTACCCAACCCCTGGACCGGCATCACGAGATTGTCCGTCAGGGGGGCGAATGCCGCCTGTACCAGTTCCTTCTGCTGCTCGTTGTGCAGCGAAAGGTAGCCTGCCGCGGGCGAAGCCGACGATTTGCGCATCGCGTAGCCCAGCACCTGGTCGGCCCGCATGTGGCGCAGCACGTAATGCTGGATGCGGTGCCAGGCGCCCTGGTTGCCCGGCTCCTCCTGGCACCAGACGACTTCGCCGGCGTTGGCGTAGAGGTCGATCTGCGCCTGGAATTCGTCGTGCGGGAACGGATACAGCTGCGCGATGCGAACGATCGCGACGTCCTTGATGTTCTTTTCCTTGCGCGCGTTCATCAGGTCGAAGAACACCTTGCCGCTGCACAGGATCACCCGCTTCGCCTTGTCCGGCCTGAGGCTCTCGTCCCAATCGCCATTGACCGCCTTGAACTTGCTCTCGGCGAACTCGGGCAGCGGCGATACCGATTCCTTGTGGCGCAGCAGGCTCTTGGGCGAGAAGATCACCAGCGGCTTGCGGTAGGGGCGGATCATCTGCCGGCGCAGCAGGAAGAACATCTGCACCGGGGTGGCCGGGATGCAGACCTGGATGTTGTAGTCGGCGCAAAGTTGGAGGAACCGTTCCGGGCGGCCGGAAGAGTGCTCGGGACCCTGTCCTTCATACCCGTGCGGCAGCATCATCACCATGCCGCAAATGCGGCCCCACTTCACTTCGCCGGCGGCGATGAACTGGTCGATCACCACCTGGGCGCCGTTGACGAAGTCGCCGAACTGCGCCTCCCAGACCACCAGCTCGTTCGGTTCCGAGGTCGAATAGCCGTACTCGAAGCCGAGCACCGCCTCCTCCGAGAGCACTGAGTCGATGACCACGAAGTCGCCCTGGTTCGGCGCGATGTGGGCGAGCGGAATGTAGGTGCCGGAATCCCATTTCTCGCGGTTCTGGTCGTGCAGCACCGCGTGGCGGTGGAAGAAGGTGCCGCGGCCGCTGTCCTGGCCGGAAATGCGCACCGAAAAGCCGTCCTTCAGCAGCGAAGCATAGGCGAGGTTCTCCGCCATGCCCCAGTCCACCGGCAGCTTGCCCTGGCCCATCAGGCGCCGGTCGGCGATGATCTTCTCCACGCGCGGATGCAGCTTGAAATTCTGCGGGATCGAGGTCAGCTTCTCCGACAACATCTGCAGGTCGGCCAGCGGCAGCGTGGTGTCGTCGTTCTCGTTCCACTTCGTGTTCTTGTACTTCGACCAGTCCACCGCGAACGGCGGCTTGAAGTTGGCGAGGATGGTCTTGTTGGTGTGGTAGCCGTCGTCCATCGCCTGCCGGAAGGCGGCGATCATCTTTTCCGGCTCGTCGGCCGCGACCACGCCCTGCGCCGCCAGGCGGTCGGCATACAGCTTGCGCGTGCCCGGGTGCTGGCTGACGGTCTTGTACATCAGCGGCTGCGTCACCATCGGCTCGTCCTGCTCGTTGTGACCGAGCTTGCGGAAGCAGATCAGGTCAACCACCACGTCTTTCTTGAACTTGCTGCGGTAGTCCATGGCGATCTCGATCGCCATCACCGCCGCTTCGGGATCATCGGCGTTGACATGGAAGATCGGCGCCTCGATCATCTTCATCACGTCGGTGCAATACAGCGTGGAGCGGCTGTCGCGCGGGTCGGAAGTGGTGAAGCCGATCTGATTATTGACCACGATGTGCACCGTGCCGCCGGTGCCGTAGCCGCGCGTCTGCGCCAGGTTGAGCGTTTCCATCACCACGCCCTGCCCCGCCACCGCGGCGTCGCCGTGGATCAGCACCGGCAGGACCTGCGCGCCTTCGCGATCCTTGCGGCGATGTTGCCGCGCCCGCACCGAGCCCTCCACCACCGGATTGGCGATCTCCAGGTGCGAAGGATTGAACGCCAGCGTCAGGTGCATCGGCCCGCCCGGCGTGTTGATGTCCGACGAAAATCCCTGGTGGTACTTGACGTCGCCCGCCAGCAGCGCGTCGTCGTGCTTGCCTTCGAATTCGCCGAACAGGTCCTTCGGCATCTTGCCAAGCGTGTTGACCAGCACGTTCAGGCGTCCGCGGTGCGCCATGCCCAGCACCAGTTCCTGCACGCCGGCGGCGCCGGCGCGCTGCAGCAGGTTGTCGAGCA
>JANXUV010000252.1 GCA_025356085.1 Betaproteobacteria bacterium | reverse complement strand
GCCGCGCAGCTTTTGCGTCGCCTCGTCCAGTTCGCCCAGCACGCCCTGCGTCACTTGGTAGAAGCGCTGCCCCGCCTCGGTCAGCAGCAGAGCGCGCGTGCGGCGCTCGAACAGCTTGCTGCCCAGGCTTTCTTCCAGGGCCTGGATCTGGCGGCTCACCGCCGACTGGGTCAGGAACAGTTCCCCAGCCGCCTTGGTGAAGGACAGGTGGCGGGCCGCCGCCTCGAAGGCGAGAAGCAGTTCAAGGGGCGGTAGCTGCCAGTGGGCGTGAGGCATTCTCTGGGCGCATGCATATGATGCAGAAAGACCGTTTGTTCCCCTGCACCGGGGCGCTCAAGATAGATGCACGTACAACATGTGTCAAGGAGTTACCCATGGACCTCAGTCAAGTCGCAGGCAGCATCCCTCTCCACAGCAGCCAGCCTCTCAGGATCCAGAACGGCTACGGCCGGCGCATCACGGTGCTCGAAGGCCATGTCTGGGTGACACAGGACGGCGACCCGCGCGACATCGTCCTCAGCGCGGGCGACGACTTCATTTTTGATCGGCGCGCCATGGCGGTGCTGTCCGCCCTGGGCGGCGATGCGCGCATCGTCCGCCAGGACGGCGTGCTGGTCGCCTGAGGCCGCGTACGACATTGCAGCCGCAATAATACAGCCTATGTAGTTGCAATTGCAACTAACGGCCGGTATAGTCCCGGCCGTGCCCGCCAAATCCGACTCCCGCCAGCGCGCCTGGGCCCGCTTCGTCACCGCCCAGGCGTTGCTGCTCGAGCGCATCGAGGCGGCCTTCGCGGAAGCGAAGCTGCCGCCGCTCGCCTGGTATGACGTGCTGTGGATCCTGGAGAACGCCCGTGAGGGAGAACTGCGCGGCCGGCTGCGCATGGCCGACCTCGCCCGCAAGGCGGTGGTGTCGCGCAGCAACGTCACGCGCCTGACCGATCGCATGGAAAAGGCCGGGCTGGTGGCGCGCTTCGACTGCCCCATGGACGGGCGGGGCACGGTGGCGACTCTGACCCCCAAGGGCCGCGCGCTGCGCGCGAAGATGTGGCCGGTGTACAAGAAACAGATCGATACCCTGTTTGGCGCGCATCTCGGCGCGCGCGAGGCGGAAGCCATTGCAGCAACGTTCGAGAAAATGATCGACTCTTTTAAAAGGAAAACACCATGAAGCTCTACTACTCCCCCGGCGCCTGCTCGCTCGCGCCCCACATTGCCATGCGCGAAGCCGGCATCCCGGTCGACCTGATGAAGGTGGACCTGAAGGCCAAGCAGTACGACGGCGGCGACTTCAAGCAGGTGAACAGCAAGGGCTACGTGCCTGCGGTTGAAACCCCGGCCGGCGTGCTGACGGAGGCGCCGGTGATCCTGCAGTACATCGCCGATCAGAAACCGGAATCCGGCCTCGCCCCCAAACCCGGCGACCCGGCACGCTACAAGTTGCAGGAAATGCTCAACTTCATCACTTCCGAGATGCACAAGGGGATGGGCAATTTCTTCAACCCGGCGCTGAACGACGGCTGGCGCCAGGCCGTGACCGACCGGCTGGGCATGCGCATGGACTGGGTGGCGAAGCAGCTGGAAGGCAAGCAGTACATCATGGGCGACAAGTTCAGCGTGGCGGATGCCTACCTGTTCACCATCCTCAACTGGGCGGGCCCGAGCAAGTTCGACATGAGCAAGTGGCCGACGATCGTCGAGTATCACAAGCGCGTCGGCGCGCGGCCAAAGGTGCAGGAAGCGCTGAAAGCCGAAGGCCTGGTGAAGTAACGTGGCGTCCCTCCCCACCCTGTTCATCTCGCACGGCTCGCCGATGCACGCAATCCAGCCGGGCGCGGTGCGCGAGGTGTGGGAGGGCCTGGCGCGCGACCTGCCCCGGCCGAAGGCGATCCTGATCGCCTCGGCGCACTGGGAGACGGACATTCCCGCGGTCACGGGCACGGCGCAGCCGGAGACGATCCACGATTTCCACGGCTTCCCGAAGCCGCTTTATGAAATTCAGTACCCGGCCAAAGGGGATCCTGAATTGGCATCTCGCGCCCTTGCCCTGTTGAAAGATTTCCGGGCAACAGCAGACCCAGTTCGCGGCCTGGATCATGGCGCCTGGTCCCCTCTTCTCTATATGTATCCGAAAGCGGATGTGCCAGTCGTGCAGGTGGCGGTGCAAACCGCGCTCGGCACGCGGCATCACCTCGAAGTCGGCCGCGCGCTCGCGCCGCTGGCGCGGGAGGGCGTGCTGATCGTCGGCTCCGGGCACATGACGCATAACCTGCGCGATCGCGGCAACGGCGGAATCGCTCCCTATGCGCTCGAATTCCAGGACTGGGTGAAGCAGCGCATCGACCGTCACGCGCTCGGCGAACTCGCCGACTACCGCAGGCTGTCACCGGCCGGCGTGCGCGCGCATCCGACCGACGAGCATTTCCTGCCGCTGTTCGTCGCGCTGGGCGCGGCGGGCGAAGACTACAAAGCCGAACGCCAGTACGATGGCATCGAAATGGGCGCGTTGGCGATGGACGCCTACCGCTTCACCGCAGCCTAGACTACTTGTAGCGGTAGACGACCAGTTTTCCGGCCGCCGACTCCGGCGTCCAGACTTCGCCCTTGCGGCCATGGATCTGGCGCACGTTGGCGGTGCCGCTGGAAGAGGCGAAGGATTCCCACTTCTCGGTCGCGGGGTCGAAGCGCATCATCAACTGCTTGTCCCATTCGGCGATCCACACCCGGTCGGTCTCGTCCACGTACACCGCATAGGTGCGCGGCCGCTCACCCGGCGCTTTCCACGCTTTCCACGCCCCCGTCTTCGGCTCGTAGCGGCTGAGGTTGCCCGAATTCCATTCGCTGACCCAGACCATGCCCTTCGAGTCCGACCACACGCGACGCGCGCCCTGGTCCCTGGTCGGCGGCTCGATCACCTGCACCTTGTGGGTGGCCGCGTCGATGCGCCCGACGTACGACCCGGCGAGCGAGGCGAAATAGACCGTACCGTCCGGCGTGGCATGGATGCCGTAAGGCCCGCGTCCCCTGGGCGCCTCGTACACTTTCAAGTCGCCGCTCTTCGGATCGAGGCGGCCATAGATGCCGTTCTGCCCGGTAAACCAGTGGATGCCGGCCTTGTCGAACACCGCCGTGTTCAGGTTGGTGTAGCCGGTCTCTTTCGGCAACGGCCATTTCTTCACCGCGAGCGTCTTCGCATCGACGCGCACGATGGCATTCTGGCCGCCGTCGGTAAACCACGCAGAGCCGTCGCGGTCGAGCACTACCCCGTGCGGGGACGATCCGGTTCCGAGCGGGATCAGTTCCACCTTGCCGGTTTTCGGATCCAGGCGGCCCGCGTTGCCGCTCGACTGGCCGGAAAACCAGACCGGGCCGTCGGGCGCGGGATCGGCCCAGAGGTCGTGCGCGGTGATGCGCGACGGCAGCGGATATTCCTGGACGCTCATTTGCGCGCCCGCACCAAAGGAGAGGATCGCAAGCAACGCAGCCGGCAGAAGGGTACGCATCAGGTAATTTTAGCTACACTAGCCGCAAAGCCGATGCCAAGAAAAAAAAGAGCCTCCCGCGCCCTGCTCGGGCTGACCCGGGCCGAATTTGCCACCCTGCGCCGCCTGCGCACGCCGGAGAAGATCCAGGCCTTCCTCTACGGCCTGAAGCAGAACTTCGAGCAGAAGGGCGAGACCTGCAATACCGTGCGCACGGTGCTGAAGGAGCGCCGAGCCCACTGCATCGAGGGCGCCATCACCGCCGCCTGCGCGTTGTGGATCCACGGCGAGCCGCCGCTGCTTCTGGACCTACAAGCGACGCGGGATTTCGACCATGTGGTCGCGCTGTTCCGCCGCAATGGCTGCTGGGGTGCGATCTCCAAGACCAACGGCATCGGCCTGCGCTGGCGCGACCCGGTCTACCGCAGCGTGCGCGAGCTGGCCATGTCCTGGCTGCACGAGTACTACAACAAGCGCGACCACAAGACGCTGCGCAACTACTCGGTGCCCTACGACCTGCGGCGCATGAAGCCGGAGGACTGGGTCACCAGCGAAGGCGGCGCCTGGAACCTGGTCGACAACCTGGAAACCGCGCGCCACTACAAGCTGATGACGCGCGCACAAACGCGCAGCCTCGTCCGCCGCGACCCGTTCGAGCGGGAAGTCGGCAATCAGCTGCAATACAAAAGACCCAAAAAACGCTAGGACTTATTTTTCTTCCACCTTGCCGATTTTCTCAAGCGCCACGGCAAGCCGCTTCGCGTCCGCATCCCAGTACTTCTGGAACTCGGGCGCGTCCAGGTAGGAGATCGGTGTAGAGACTTTTTCCATCTGCGCCTTGAATTCGGCGGAGTTCGCGGCCTCGCGCACCGCTTCGCGCAGTTTCGCGAGGATCGGCGCGGGCGTCGCAGCCGGCGCGACCACGCCGGACCAGATGTAGAACTCGGCGTCGTAGCCGAGCTCCTTGAAAGTCGGGATCTCGGGCAGCAGGTCCAGCCGCTTGGTGCTCCAGCTCGCCAGCGCGCGCATCTTGCCGCCCTTGATCTGGCCGATGGCCGCCGCCGGTCCCGAGGCGAGCGCTTCCACCTGCCCGCCCAGCAGCGCGGTCACCGCCGGCCCGCCGCCCTGGTAGGGCACGTGGAACAGCTTGATGCCGGCGGCGTTTGCAAAGATCTCCATCGCCACGTGCAGTGTGCCGTAAACGCCCGAGGACGAATAATTGATCTTCCCGGGACTGGCCTTGGCAGCATCGACGAAATCCTTGAGCGTCCTGTACGGGCCGTCCGCGCGCACCACCAGCACCGTCGGATCGGCGGTCACCAGCGCGACCGGCGCGAAATCCTTCATCTCATAGGCCGGCTGCTTGCCGTTGATGCGGTCGGATACCGGGAAAATGGAGATCGAGGAAAGCGCCATCAGGATGGTGTAGCCGTCCGGCGACGCCTTCGCGACGGAAGCGGTCCCCGTCGCGCCGCCGGCGCCC
>JANXUV010000220.1 GCA_025356085.1 Betaproteobacteria bacterium | reverse complement strand
TCGCCGGCGACTGCTTCCTCGAGCTCGCCCGGCTGCACCCACTGGCCGGCGACTTTCACCAGCTCGTCGGAACGGCCCTGGTGCGAAAAGAATCCTTCCGCGTCGCGGGTGAAAAGGTCGCGGGTGCAGAACCAGCCATCGCGGAATTGCGCCGCGGTCTGTTCCGGCCGGTTGGCGAAGCCAAGCGCCAGTCCCGGGTGGCGCAGCCACAGCTCGGCGCTCTCGCCGTCGGCGGCATCCCTGCCTTCCGGCATTTTCAGCCGGGTATCGACGCCCGCCAGCGGTTTGCCGGTGCGCGAACCGTTCGAACTGCCCGGCGGCGTGATCATGCAGGCGCAAAAAGTTTCGGACATGCCATAGAGCGACAGGATTTCCCCGCCGGTGGCGGCGCGCCACTGCTCCAGCAGCGGCGCCGGCAAGCGTTCGCCCGCCGCGACAAAGCGGCGTACGTCGCGAAACGGTGCGAGTCGTTCGGGGCCCAGCGCGAGCAGGTTGCGGTAGAAAGTCGGCACGCTGAAGAAAGTGGCCGGGCGCTGTTGCGCGACCCGCGCCAGCACGCTTTCCGCGTCGGGCCAGTCGGGTTCCAGGATCGCGGTCGCGCCGGAGGCCAGCGGGCCGAGCAAACCGTGCTCCAGCGCATAGGCGAAAAACAGCTTCGAGGTGGTGAAGCTGCGCTCGCCCGCGGCCAGTCCAATCACGTCACGTTGCCCCTGACCGGCCGGCAGCAGGCTGCGGTGGGCGTGGATGATGCCCTTCGGTTTGCCGGTGGTACCCGAAGAGTAGAGCCAGAACGCCGGGTCTTCCGCGCGCGCCGGATGGGGTTTCGCCTCCGGAACCGCGCGCGCCAGCGCCTCGCGCCAGGAAGGCGCCGCCCCTGCGCCTGCTCCCGCGATCGCCACGCGGCCTGCGCCGGCTTCTTCGGTGGTCAGGTCAGGGCGCGCCCGCGCAAAAACATCTTCGATGATCGCCAGGCGCGCGCCGCTGTCGGCGCGGATGTGCCGGTACTCGGCTTCGGAAAGCTTGGTGTTGAGCGCGATCGCGACGGCACCCGCGTGCACCGCGCCCAGCCAGGCGGCGGCAAACTCCGGCGTATCGCGCATCAGCAGCAGTACGCGGTCGCCCGGGGAAATGCCCAGCGCGCGCAGTGCGTTCGCGGCGCGCGCCACCTCGGTGGCGAGCCCGGCATAGCTGAGCAGCTGCCCGCCGCAAATCAGCGCCGTGCGCGCGCCATGCCGCTCGAGCGCTGCGGTGCCGAGAAAATGCTCTACAGCGTTCAGGCGGTTTCCTTGCCGGGTGTCGGGGATTCGCCTAGGATCGTAGCGTTGCCGTTGTTGCAAGGTCAAATTGTTTGGCTCCCAAACAAACACCGCGTAAGGATCGCCCGGATTCCCCTCTCGATCCGGGTGCACTGCCGCAATTGCTCGGTTACCGGCTGCGGCTTGCCCAGCAGGCGGTGTTCCGCGACTTCGCCGCCAGCGTGCAGGGGCTGTCGCCCGGCCGCGTCGGCCTTCTGATCACCATCGACGCCAATCCGGGAATCACGCAGAGCCGGCTCGCCGAGGCCGCCGAGCGCGACCGTTCGACCATGGTCGGGGTGCTCGACCTTTTGGAAGCGCGCGGCCTGATCGAGCGCCGCCGCGGCGAAGACCGGCGCACCAACGGGCTGTGGCTGACGCGCGGTGGGCGCACGCTGCTGGCGCGCGCGCTGCGTGCGATCGCTCGCCACGAGCAGCGCATCGCCGCGCGCCTGTCGGCCGCCGAGCGGCGCCAGTTGCTGGCGCTGCTTGGCAAGATCTCTCTCTAGAAAAGAAAGGGGGCGCTTGCGCGCCCCCAAGGACCAGGAGGAACTCTTGCGGCTCAAATCCGGTACGCGGCCTCACCGTGCGAGGTTACGTCCAGACCTTCGCGCTCTTCTTCTTCCGGCACGCGCAGGCCGATAATCATGTCGACGATCTTGTAGGCAATGAAGGCCACCACGGCAGACCAGACAATCGTCACGCCGACTGCCTTCGCCTGGATGATGAACTGACCCCAGATGTCGTAGTCCTTCGCGGCGGTCATGGTGCCGGTCGCCCAGTCGACCGGGAAGCTAGGGCCGCCAAGTGACGGGGAGTTGAAGATTCCCGTCATCAGGGCGCCAAAGATCCCGCCCAGCGCATGCACGCCGAACACGTCGAGCGAGTCGTCGGCGCCAAGAAGCTTCTTCAGGCCGTTGACGCCCCACAGGCAGATCAGGCCGGCACCGATGCCGATGACGAACGCACCCGGGATGCCGACGTTGCCGGCGGCCGGAGTGATCGCCACCAGGCCCGCGACGGCGCCGGAAGCGGCGCCGAGCATCGAGGGCTTGCCCTTGAAAATCGCCTCGCCGAGGACCCACGAGAGCACCGCGCAGGCCGTCGCCAGGTAGGTATTGGTGAAGGCGAGCGCGGCCGAGCCGTTGGCTTCCAGGGCGGAACCGGCATTGAAGCCGAACCAGCCCGTCCACAGCAGCGCGGCGCCGATCATCGTCAGCGTCACGTTGTGCGGCGCCATCGCTTCCTTGCCGTAGCCGATGCGCTTGCCCATCACGTAGGCGCCCACCAGGCCGGCGACCCCGGAATTGATGTGCACCACCGTGCCGCCCGCGAAGTCCAGCGCGCCCCACTGCCAGAGCAGGCCTGCCTTTGCATTCATCGCATCCACGACCTTGGGATCCGTGTAGGCATCCGGCCCCATCCAGAACCAGACCATGTGCGCGATCGGCAGGTAGCTGAAGGTGAACCAGAGCGTGATGAACAGCAGCACCGCGGAGAATTTCGCGCGCTCTGCAAAGGCGCCGAGCACCAGGCAGCAGGTGATCGCGGCGAACGTCGCCTGGAACACGACGAACACCAGTTCCGGGATCGGCGTGTTCTTGCTGAAAGTCGCCGCCATCGAGAACTCGCCCTTGGCGGCATCGAAGGTGCCGTTCAGGAACAGCCGGTCGAAGCCGCCGAAGTAGGCATTGCCCTCGGTGAACGCCAGGCTGTAGCCGTAAATGCACCACAGCACCGTGACCAGCGAGAACACCACGAACACCTGCATCATCATCGACAGCGCGTTCTTTGAGCGCACCATGCCGCCGTAGAACAGCGCCAGGGCCGGCACGCTCATCATCAGCACCAGCGCGGTCGAGGTCAGCATCCACGCCACGTCGCCCTTGTTGGGCGCAGGCGCAGGCTTGGCTTCCGCCTTGGCGGGCGCGGCCTTCGCTTCGGCCGCCGCCTTCTCGGGCGCCTTGTCCTTGTCCTTGGCGCCGGCACCGCCCGCGACTGCGAACAGCGCGAGCATGGAAACGACTGCAATAAGCTTCTTCATTGTTATATCTCCCTAGATCGCCGCGGCGTCTGTTTCGCCGGTGCGTATGCGCACGACCTTTTCGAGGTCGAACACGAAAATCTTGCCGTCGCCGATCTTGCCGGTGTTGGCGGCTTTCTCGATCGCCTCGAGCACCTGCTCCAGCATGTCGGTCTTGACCGCTGCCTCGATCTTCACTTTCGGCAGGAAATCGACCACGTACTCGGCGCCACGGTAGAGCTCGGTGTGGCCCTTTTGCCGGCCGAAGCCCTTGACCTCGGTGACGGTGATGCCCTGTACGCCGATTCCCGAGAGGGCTTCGCGCACCTCGTCGAGCTTGAACGGCTTGATGATTGCGGTTACCAGTTTCATGTTTTCCCCTGCCCGGAGTAACGGGTTGTTAGAACGATTTGCTGACCGAGAACACCACGGTGCC
Organism: Betaproteobacteria bacterium; assembly: GCA_025356085.1. GTDB lineage: Bacteria > Pseudomonadota > Gammaproteobacteria > Burkholderiales > SG8-39 > RBG-16-66-20. The sequence continues at coordinate 60,168 of JANXUV010000220.1, read as the reverse complement.
GGCGCTGGCGTCCTTGAATTTCGTCGCGCCAGAGGCGCTGTTGCCGAAGCAGTAGAACTCGGCCGCCCCGCCTTGGAAGGTGCAGTTGCCCTTTGCGCTGGTGTCGATGTAGGCGGCGCCCAGAACCCACCCGGAAAGATCCTTGGTCACGCCGATTTTCCAGGCCGTGTAGTCGGCGTTGGTGCCGCGCGCCGCGGTCTTCCAGTTGTCCAGCTTGAACGAGCCGATATGGCCGAGGACGGTCCAGCCGCTGCCCAAGTCGTGGTTGGCAGACAGATCGAAGTAGCGCGAGCCGTTCGTGTCGGGCAGCGAGAAGTAGTCGCTTACCGCGTAGTAGTACTTGGCCGAAATCCACTTCCAGGAGCCGCCGATATAGACCTCGGTGTTGCTGACGCCACCGGTGTGAGTCTTGCCGTTCCTGGGATTCGCTAGGAAGTTGGTCGCATTCGCGTCCGTGCCGGGGTAGTAGTAGTAAATGGCGCCAAGGTCGAGGCCCCAGTCGCCCCAGCTTTTCTTCCAGCCGCCGTAGAAATCCAATTCGATGCTGCCGCCGGGGTATCCCGCCCCCGAGTTCACGTTGGAGTTCCAGTTGCCGACGTAGAACCCGCTGGCATGCGAGTAGTCCACGCCGCCCTGGATCGCAGGCTGCTTGAAAGTCTGCGAAATCCCGCGGAACCGGTAGTCGCTGACGATGCCGAGGTTGCCGGTGAAAGTGTGCGGCGAGGCGGGAGCCGCAGGTGCGGGTGCCGCTTGCGCAGCCGCGAGCTGGGGTATTGCAACCACGGCGGTGGCGAGCGCGGCCGCGATGATCATCTTGCGCATTCGAGAATCTACCGTGGAGCATGGGTTAATGGGTTTACGTAGCACGTGGTGTGCCACCTTGATTACCTAATGCAATCAACAAGATAAATAGAGAAACGGACCCGCATATCTGTTGGCGCACCAGAACCGGGCATTGGAACTGCACCATGCCCACCATAAGTGCGGCTGGTGCAAGCGTACTCGGGTACGCTCGCCGCCATGCCAGAAGCGAATCCGCTCGATGAATTGAGAGCTCGCATCGCCGACGCGCTGCGCGCATCGCCCGCGCAGGACCTGGAAAAGAACCTGATCGCCATGCTGGCGGCGTTCTTCGACCGCTTCAACCTCGCTGCGCGCGAGGACCTGGAAGTCCACAGGAAGCTTCTGGAAAGGGCGCAGGCGAAGCTCGCTGCGCTCGAGGCCCGGGTCGCGGAACTCGAATCACGTAAACCATAGCGTTCTGCGCTGCGTTGATTGCAGTGGAGGACTTATGTCGCTGGCCAGCGTGGCGAGCCGTGCGCTCGCGGGGATTGATGCGCCTGAAGTCGTCGTGGAAGTACACCTCGGCCCAGGACTGCCTTCGTTCACCATCGTCGGGTTGCCCGATACCGAGGTGCGCGAAGCGAAGGATCGTGTACGTGCGGCGCTAAATCACACGCATTTCGAATTTCCCGCGCGCCGCATCACCGTGAATCTTGCGCCGGCAGACTTGCCGAAAGACTCCGGCCGTTTCGATCTGCCGATCGCGCTCGGCATTCTCGCGGCGAGCGGACAGATCGATGCCGCGGCGCTGGCCGGGCACGAATTCGCCGGCGAGCTTTCGCTCACAGGAGAGCTGCGCCCGGTTCGTGGCGCGCTGGCGATGGCGCTGCAGGCGCGTGCGAGCATGCGCGCCTTCGTTGTGCCAGAGGCCAACGCGCCGCAGGCTGCGCTCGCAGAAGGCGCACATGTCATACCTGCACGCAGTTTGCTGGAAGTAGTCGCACACCTCACAGGCGAAAGCAGACTGCCGCGCTTCGAAGCGCTGGCCCGTGCGCCGACGCATATATATCCGGATTTTTCCGAAGTAAAAGGCCAGCCGCAGGCCAAGCGCGCACTGGAAGTCGCTGCGGCCGGCGGGCACAGCGTGCTGATGCTTGGGCCGCCCGGCACCGGCAAATCGATGCTCGCGGCGCGCTTTCCAGGAATCCTTCCGCCGATGAGCGAAGTCGAGGCGCTTGAAGTCGCGGCCATCCATTCGGTATCGGCGGCCGGCTTCGAGGCATCGCGCTGGGGTGAACGGCCCTACCGCGCGCCGCACCACAGCGCCTCGGGCGCCGCGATGGTCGGCGGCGGCGCATTGCCAAGACCGGGAGAAATATCGCTCGCGCACAGGGGCGTGCTGTTCCTGGACGAGCTGCCCGAATTCGATCGCGACGTGCTGGAATCGCTGCGCGAGCCGCTGGAATCCGGCAAGGTGTCGATCTCGCGCGCCGCGCGCCAGTCGCAATTCCCTGCACGCTTCCAGCTGGTGGCCGCAATGAACCCCTGCCCCTGCGGCCACTGCGGCTCACCCGCAGGCCGCTGCCGCTGCACGCCGGAGCGCATCGCGCGCTACCGCGGTCGCATCTCCGGGCCGCTCGCCGACCGCGTCGATATCAAGCTCGAAGTCCCCGCGCCGCGCGACAACGACCTGATGACGCCGGGCGCCACGGAATCCAGCGCATTGATCCGCGGCAGGGTACTCGCCGCGCACCAGCGTCAGCTCGATCGCCAGGGTGGACCGAACGCCCTGCTCGGCACGCGCGAAATCGACAAGCACTGCACGACCGACAAAGAGGGCGATCAGCTTCTGCGGCACGCGCTCGCAAGATTGCTGCTATCAGCACGCGCCTATCACCGCGTGCTGCGTGTCGCTCGCACGATCGCAGATCTGGCTGGCGACACGGCGATCAAGGCGTCGCATATCGCCGAGGCCATACAGTACCGGCGCCTCGACGCGAGTTTTTAGAAAAAGGGGTCGGAGTCGATTTCCCATGCCCCGGCGCCCGCGTTTTCACCTGCCAGGCTTCCCGTTGCACGTCATTCAGCGTGGGAACAACCGTAGCGCCTGTTTCTTTTCGAATGACGATTGCGCCGCCTATCTGGACTGGCTGCGGCGCGCGGCGGAAAAACTGGATTGCGCAATCCACGCCTATGTGCTCATGACGAACCACGTCCATCTGCTCGTCACGCCCGGTCGGGACGGGGCGGTTTCGACGCTGATGCAATCCCTCGGCCGGCGCTATGTCCAGTACGTGAACTACACCTATCGCAGAAGCGGCAGTCTTTGGGAGGGGCGCTTTCTCGCGAGCGTCGTGCATGCCGAGGCGTATCTGCTCAAGTGCATGCGCTATATCGAACTCAATCCCGTGCGGGCGGGGATAGTCGAGCAGCCGGGCGACTATCGCTGGTCAAGTTTTCGGTCCAACGGCTTGGGCAAGTCCGACCCGATGATCCGGGAGCACGATATCTACACGGCGCTCGGAGAGACGCCGGCGGCGCGTCAGGAAGCATATCGATCGCAATTCAGGGTCCAGCTCGACGATGAAGGAGAAAAAGGGGTCAGAGTCAATTTCTATTTTCGCGAGTTAGGCGACAATGCCAGAAATTGACTCTGACCCCTTTTCCCCGTGGCCACTTACGCGATTGGTGATGTACAAGGCTGCTACGACGAGCTGCAAGCGCTGATTGAGCGCATTGGCTTCAATCGTACGCACGACCGGCTATGGTTCGTGGGTGATCTGGTCAATCGTGGACCAAAGTCGCTTGAGGTGCTGCGTTTCGTGAAAGAGCTTGGCGATCGCGCTGTCGTGGTGCTCGGCAACCACGACCTGCACCTGCTGACCCAGTACGAAGGCTTCGAGAGGAAGCGCAAGGACGACACCTTCGATGACGTTCTTGGCGCACCGGATGCGAAAGATCTCGTTGACTGGGTGCGTACGCGGCCGATGATGCACGTTGAGGGGAACTACGCGATGGTGCACGCGGGGCTCTTGCCGCAATGGACGGTTCCTGTTGCCCTTTCACTGGCAGAAGAAGCGGTCGCTGCGCTGCGCGCGCCCGACTATCGGGATTTCCTGGCCAATATGTACGGCAGCAAGCCGGAGCGCTGGGACGATGCCCTGTCCGGCTGGGACAGGCTGCGCGTGATCGTCAACGCGATGACGCGGATGCGCTTCTGCACGCCGGATGGCGCGATGGAGTTTCATTCGAACGGCATCGAGCCGCCTGCCGGGTACGTCCCCTGGTACGAGGCGAGAGATGACGGGAAGTGCGTGGTGTTCGGCCATTGGTCGGCGCGCGGCCTCCGATTGACAGAAAAGATAGCGGCGCTGGACACGGGCTGTGTCTGGGGCGGGCCGCTGACCGCGCTGCGGCTTGAGGACCGGTCGCTGGTGCAGGTACCTTCGCGGGGTTACCAGAAAGCGGGAGAGAAGTGATGAGCGATTGCGTGTTCTGCAAAATCGTCGCGGGGCAGATTCCGTCGACCAAGGTGTTCGAAGACGAGCATACGCTCGCCTTCATGGATCTTGGCCAGGTAAACCCGGGCCACGTGCTGGTGGCGGTGAAGAAGCACGCCGCGACTGTTTTCGAGCTCGAAGAGGCGCAGGCGGAAGCAATCGCGCGCGCCGTTGTGAAAATTTCAAGGGCCTTGAAGAAGACGTTCGAACCGGAGGGCCTGTCGGTCTATCAGGCGAACGGCAAGGCGGCCGGGCAGACGGTGTTCCACTATCACGTGCACCTGCTGCCGCGCCACGCTGGCGACGGCATGGAGCTCACCTGGCCGGTGAAGAATCCTCTGCGCGAAAAACTCGAAGAATACGCCGAGAAAATCCGCGCCGGCCTGCGTTAGCTAGAACGGCGAGGCGCCGAACGCCTTCTTGTAGCGATCGATGATTTCTTCGCGCGAAAGCTTGTGGTTCTGCGGCCCTCGCTGCGCGATCTTGATCGCGCCCAGCAGCGAGCCCAGCCGCCCGGTGCTATCCCAGTCCCAACCGTTGGCGATGCCGTATAGCAGGCCCGCGCGGTAGGCGTCGCCGCAACCGGTTGGATCGACCACCGCTTCGGCGGCGACTTGCGGAATTTCGACACGCTTTCCTCCGGAGAAGATCTGCGAACCCTTCGCGCCCAGCGTGACGACCAGCGCTTTCACCTCTTTTGCGATCGCCTCGAGCTTGCGGCCGGTCTTGTCTTCCAGCAGCTTGCCTTCGTAGTCATTCACCGCGACGTAGTCGGCCAGCCGGATGAATTCATCCAGCTCCGGCCCTGAAAACATCGGCATGCCCTGCCCGGGATCGAACAGGAACGGAATGCCGAGTTCGGCGCACTGGCGCGCGTGTTGCTGCATGCCTTCCTTCCCGTCCGGCGACACCGTGGCGAGCTTCACGCCCAGCGCCGGGGTAATGCGGTTCTCGTGCGCGTGATTCATTGCGCCAGGATGGAAGGCGATGATCTGGTTGTCGTCGAGGTCGGTGGTAATGAAGGCCTGCGCGGTGAACTCGCCGCTAATGCGCTTTAAGTGTTGGTGGCCGATACCGAGCTCGTCCAGGCGCGATAGGTAGGGCGCGATGTCCTCGCCGACAGTTGCCATCAGCAGCGGATCGGTGCCCAGCAGCTTCAGGTTGTAGCTGATGTTGCCCGCGGTGCCGCCGAATTCGCGCCGCATCTGCGGCGTCAGGAAGCAGACGTTGATGATGTGCAGCTGGTCCGGCAGCAGGTGGTTTCGGAAGCGGTCAGGAAACACCATGATGGTGTCGTAGGCGATGGAACCCGTAACCAGCGTCGTCAAGAGTATTTCTCCCTCAAGTGCGGCACTCCCGTGTCATGGAAAAAAAAGGTACATGCGGTAGCCGACCGCGCGCAACCCGGTGGTGTCGATATACACGCGCAACACCGTGTCGGCGCCCGGGCCGATGCCACGCGCGATTTCCGCGGCAGCGCCGGCCAGGTAGTCGGCGGGCGCGAGCACGCGCCGCGCCACCGCTTCATCGCGTTCATCGGTGAGCGTGAGCTCGAGCGACGGATATTCCTGCGCGAACGGCGCCTGGTTGCGCAGCACCGCGTTCAGCACGATCACATTGTCGCGCCGGCCATCGGCCTGCAGGTCGGAGGATTCGATCGCCATCTGTCTAGGGCTGCGCAGCGGCCGCAGTTCGCACTTGTAGGTTGCGCAGACCGCTTCCAGGTACGGACGCGTCTCCGGAATCCTCGCGGCGATATCACTACGGAACAAATAAATTCCCTGAAAGATCAACATCAGGAGTGCAAAAAACGTGGCCAGTGCCCAGGCGATGCGGCGCCTGGGCGGCACAGGCTCGTCGAGGAACTCCGGCACCGGCGCGTCCTCGTTGGCGGCATCGCCCGCGCCTGTCAGTTTTTTGGTCGCCTCGAACAGCCCGAGCTGCGGCGACGGCTCGCTATCGATGGCGAGGGCGTCTTCTCCCTGCGCCGCGCCTTCGGCGAGCAGGGCTTTCACGCCGTCAAAGACGTTGCCGCACTTGCCGCAGCGCACCTTGCCGCCGCGGGCCGAAAGCTGCACCGGCTGCACGCGGAATGCGGTGCCGCAATTCGGACAACGGGTCGTGAGATTCATCGACGCGTTCCTGTCACCAGGGCCCAGCCTTCCTCGATCACGCTGGCCGAAATGTCGAAATCGCCCGCGTAGGCCTGCACGACCTCGGCTGCCTGCGTCCCGAGAATGCCCGAGAGTACGATGCGTCCGCCGGGACGCGCGCGCGCGGCAAGCAGAGGTTGTAGGGCAATCAGTGGGCCGGCGAGGATGTTGGCAAGGACCAAGTCGAAAGTTCCGGGAGGAAGGGAATCCGCTGCCGCAACGTTGACGACGATGCCGTTGTCGGCTGCGTTCGCAACGGTCGTTTCAAGCGCCTGCGGGTCGATATCGGTGGCGGCAATTTCACGTGCGCCCAGTATGCCGGCGACGATGGCCAATATACCCGAGCCGCACCCGTAGTCCAGAACGCGAGGATGCTCGAACCCCGCGCCCCCGATTGTTCGCTCCAGATACTGCAGCACCAGGCGCGTGCTGACGTGGCTGCCGGTGCCGAAGGCCAGCCCCGGGTCCAGGCGCACCACCCGCGCCGACGGATCCGGCGGCGTGTGCCAGCTTGGCACGATCCACAGTCGGCTGGAGACGCGGATCGGGCCGAATTGCGCCTGCGAGCGCCGCACCCAGTCTTCTTCCTCCACTGCCGCCACCGTGAATGCGGGCGGCGCGATCTCGGCGATCGCGGCAGCGGCGGCAACCAGAGCGGCAGGTTCAACGCCCGCGACCGCCAGCGCGACGATGCGCATGCGTCCGCCGGGCTCGATGATGGTGGGGTCCGGCGATGCGGACTCGAGCGAGACCGATTCGGCGCCCGCTTCCAGCAGCGCGTCGGACAGCGCTTCGGCCTGCAGCGGGGCCAGCTCAAGCGTGATCGAGAGCCAGGCCACCGGGCTATTTTTTCTTCTTCTCCTCGGCGAGCTTCTGCTCGAGGTAGTGGATCGAGGTGCCGCCGCGCATGAAGCGCAGGTCGTGCAGCAATTCGAGGTGCAGCGGAATATTGGTCTGGATGCCCTCCACCACCATTTCGGAGAGAGCGATGCGCATGCGCCGGATCGCCTGCTCGCGCGTGGCGCCGTAGGCGATCACCTTGCCGACCATCGAGTCGTAGTTCGGCGGTACGGTATAGCCCGCGTAGACGTGCGTATCCACCCGGATGCCGGGGCCGCCCGGCGGATGGTAGGAGGTAATTTTCCCGGGCGACGGCGTGAAGCGGTAGGGATCTTCGGCGTTGATGCGGCACTCGATGGCGTGGCCGCGCAGTTCGATGTCCTTCTGCCGGAACGGCAGCTTCTCGCCGTTGGCGATCCGAATTTGCAGTTGCACCAGGTCCAGCCCGGTGATCATCTCGGTCACCGGGTGCTCCACCTGCAGCCGGGTGTTCATCTCGATGAAATAGAACTCGCCGTCCTCATACAGGAATTCGAAAGTACCGGCGCCGCGGTAGCCGATCTTGCGGCAGGCGTCGGCACAGCGCTCGCCGATGCGGTCGCGCTGCTTGGCGGTGAGTTCGGGCGCCGGCGCCTCCTCGATGATTTTCTGGTGGCGCCGCTGCATGGAGCAGTCGCGCTCGCCGAGGAACACCGCATTCTTGTGTTCGTCGGCCAGCACCTGGATCTCGATGTGGCGCGGATTCTCGAGGAATTTCTCCATGTACACGGTGCCGTTGCCGAAGGCAGCCAGCGCTTCGGTGCGCGTCATGGTGACCGCATTCAGCAGCGCCGCCTCGGTGTGCACCACGCGCATGCCACGGCCGCCGCCGCCGCCCGAGGCCTTGATGATCACCGGGTAGCCGACATTGCGCGCGATCTTCACGATCTCGGCGCCCTGCTCCGGCAGCGCACCTTCCGAACCCGGCACCACCGGCACGCCGGCCTTGATCATGGCCTGCTTGGCATTCACCTTGTCGCCCATCAGGCGGATGTTGTCGGGGCGCGGTCCGATGAACACGAAGCCGCTCGCCTCGACTTTCTCCGCGAAATCGGCGTTTTCCGAGAGGAAACCATAGCCCGGATGGATCGCCTCGGCATCGGTCACTTCGGCGGCGCTGATGATCGCCGGTATGTTCAGGTAGCTCGCCGCGGCCGGCGCCGGGCCGATGCACACCGATTCGTCGGCGAGCTTGACGTACTTGGCTTCGGTGTCGGCCTCGGAATGCACCACCACGGTGTGGATGCCGAGCTCGCGGCAGGCGCGCTGGATGCGCAGCGCGATCTCGCCGCGGTTGGCGATCAGAATTTTCTCGAACACCTAGCTATCCAATTACAAAAAGAGCCTGGCCGTACTCGACCGGCTGGCCGTTCTCGACCAGGATTGCCTTGATGATGCCGGAGGCGTCGGCTTCGATCTCGTTCATCAGCTTCATGGCTTCGATGACGCAGATCGTCTGGCCTTCCTTCACCGTGCCGCCGACTTCGATGAAGGCCTTGGCATCCGGCGCCGGCGAGCGGTAGAAGGTGCCGACCATCGGCGACTTGACCACGTGGCCTTCAGGTCCCGGGGGCGGCTCCGCGGCGGCCGCCATTGCCGCAGCGGCCGGCGCAACCAGCGCTGCTCCGGCCGCATGAGCGGCGACTGCCGGGAGCGCTGCGGCGGCAAGCGGAGTCACGCTGATCGCTCCGCCGCGCGCAATGCGCACTCTTTCCTCTCCCTCGGTGATTTCGAGCTCGGCGATGCCGGACTCCTGCACGAGGTCGATCAGCTTCTTCAGCTTGCGCAGATCCATGGTTTTCTCTCCCCCGGCGGACGTGGCCCGCCGTCCTGGCTATCGAGACTTCAAGCGCGCGATGGCGTAGTCGAGCGCCAGGTCGTAGCCGCGGCCACCCAGGCCGAGCACGCTGCCGACGGCGACCGCCGTGAAGTGCGTATGCGCCCGCCACGGCTCGCGGGCATGAATGTTCGACAGATGGACTTCGATGAACGGGATCTGCACGCCGGTCAGGGCGTCACGCATGGCCACGCTCGAGTAACTGTAGCCGGCGGGGTTGAGGATGATGAATCCGACTCCGTCGCGCTTTGCCTGCTGGATGCGGTCAACCAGCACGCCCTCGTGGTTGCTCTGAAAGCATCCCAGGCTGACCCCGGCCGCCCGGGCCGTCGCCTCCAGGCGGCGGTTGATCTGGGCGAGCGTCTCCTTGCCGTAGAGCTTGGGCTCCCGGGCGCCGAGCAGGTTCAGGTTCGGCCCGTTCAGGACCAGCACCGACTTCGTCTTTGGAGTTTTCTTGGTTTTCACGGTAGATGGCGGCATTTTAGCCGAAATTGCCACCCTCCCCTCAGTCAAGTCCGGACCAAGGGTCCAAGGAAATCATCCAGTTCGGACTGTTTTAGGGCGCCCAGCTTGCGATGAGCCACCTCCCCATCCCGGCTGGTCACCACGGTATAGGGCAGCCCGCCCGCGCTGTTTCCGAGCCGGCGCATCAGATCCAGGCCGTCCGCTTCGGCTAGCAGTACAGGATAGGAGATCTTGAAAGATGTGGAGAATTCGCGGACTTTAAGCCCATTATCGATGGCGATCCCGACTATTTCGACCCCGGAGGAACCGTATTTCTGGTGTGCGGCGATCAAAAGGGGGATCTCTTCCCGGCAGGGCGCACACCACGTTGCCCAGAAGTTGCAGACCAGCACCTTGCCGCGCCATTCGGTGAACCGGCGCGGTTTGCCCTCCAGGTCCATGAAGCTCGCCGAGCCCAGTGCGCCCTCCCCGCCGCCGCCAAGCCGCAACAGCACGGGACCGGCCAGATAGCCGACCGCGGCGGCGGCGAGACCCGCGCCGCCGAGGATCAGCGCCTCACGCCGCCCGGGCGCCATGTGCATCACGATCCGCTTCGACCAGCGTCCTTACTTCCGCAATTCCGGCCCGCGCCGCGACCTTGCCTGCCTGCGTGGTCTTCATCGCTGCGCGCTCGTCGCGCGGATCGAAAACCGACAAGCGCAGCGGCGCTCCATCCCAGGTGAGCAAAATCACCGCCACCGCGCGCGCGCGGTCGCCCGTATAGCGCCGCTCGTCGCTGGCGTCGTATTCGATTTTGCGGTCGAGCAGGAATAATTCCACTTCCTTGCTGCTCTCCGGAAACAGCTGCAGTTCAATTTCGGCGTAGGGGCCGGCAAGCCCCGCCAGCACCGGCCCGGTCAGGTACGGGCTGAAGCGCTCGAGCGCGCGCATGGCTTCAAGTGCGGCGCGGCGCAACTCGGCAATGCGCTCGGGGTGTTCCTCGGCCTGGTAGAGCGCCAGGTAGTCGCGCAGCTCGGCCTCGATTTCGTCGTTCGCCGGCAGCGCCTCGGTGTCGGCCGCGCCCAGCCGGCGCGCGGCTTTGCGCTTGGCGAGCGCGAAGTCGTCAATGCCCTCCTCGGCCATGATGCGGGCCGCCGCTGCCGCGATTTGCATTCGCAGGCCGGATCGATGCGCGGACCGGTTCGAGCGTCTCATCCCCTGATAATAGCGTCGTGCATCTCCACATCCTCGGCATCTGCGGTACTTTCATGGGCGGCATCGCAGCCATCGCGCAGCAGGCCGGGCATCGCGTTACCGGTTGCGATGCCAATGTCTTTCCGCCGATGAGCGAACAGCTGGGCGCGCTCGGCATCGGCCTGATCGAAGGCTATGGCGCCGATCAGATGAGCCTTTCGCCCGACCTCTGGGTAGTCGGCAACGTGGTGACGCGCGGCAATCCTCTGATGGAAGCGATCCTCGATCGCGGCGATCGATACCAGTCGGGCCCACAGTGGCTTGCGGAGCACTTCCTGCAAAGTAAGTGGGTACTAGCTGTTGCTGGAACCCATGGCAAAACGACTACTTCATCCATGTTGGCGTGGATCCTGGAGCACGCGGGGCGCAATCCCGGCTTCCTTATTGGAGGGATAGCCCCGGACCTGAAGGTATCGGCCCGGGCTACCGAGGGGGAGTGTTTTGTCATCGAGGCGGACGAGTACGACACCGCTTTCTTCGATAAGCGCTCCAAATTCGTGCACTACCGGTCAAAGACCGCGATTTTGAACAATCTGGAGTTTGATCATGCAGACATCTTCGCCGATCTTGCCGCGATCGAACGGCAATTTCATCACTTCGTGCGTACTATCCCTGGATCGGGTCGGATCCTGATAGACGGGCAGGGCGCAGCCCTGAAGCGGGTACTCGCTATGGGTTGCTGGACGCCAGTGGAGGAATTCGGCACGACAGCCGGCTGGGAGGCGGGGCCTGCGGACGAAGAGGGCGGTTTCGAAGTTGCATGGCAAGGCAAGCCGGTCGGCCGGCTGCGCTGGGGCATGGCCGGCAACTACAACCGGATGAACGCGCTGGCCGCGATCGGAGCGGCGCGCCACGCCGGAGTGAAACCGGCCGCCGCGCTGGAAGCTTTGTCCCGGTTCCAGGGCGTGCGGCGGCGCATGGAACTGCGCGGGACAGTGCGCGGGGTCCGGGTGTACGACGATTTTGCGCATCACCCCACGGCGATCCGCGAAACCATCGCCGGGCTGCGCCAGCGCCATCGGGCCGGACGCATTCTCGCGGTGTTCGAGCCGCGCTCAAACACGCTGAAGCAGGGCGCGTTGAAAGACGCGCTGCCGGGGAGCTTCGAGGGCGCCGACAATGTCTATATCCACGATGCCGGACTTTCGTGGGATGCGGCCGCGGTGTTTGCGCCGCTTGGGGCACGCGTGCGTTGCGAGTCCGGACTCCCCGCGCTGGTGGCGGCCATCGCGGCCGAAGCGCGCGACGGGGATCACATACTAGTAATGTCGAACGGCGGGTTCGGCGGCATTCATCAGAAACTTCTCGAGTCTCTCTAGGCATGCTGGTCTACCTCCACGGCTTCAACAGCTCGCCTGCCTCCCACAAGGCACAGGTGATGAGGACCTATATGGAGGGCAGGCGACTGGGTTCTCTCTATGCCTGCCCCGCGCTGCCGGATACGCCGGGCGAAGCCATTCGCGCCATTGAACTAGCGATCGCCGGGCGCGATCCGCATAGCGTCACCTTCATCGGCAGTTCGCTGGGCGGCTATTACGCGACCTATCTTGCCGAGCGGCTCGACTGCCTCGCAGTGCTCATCAATCCGGCCATCACGCCGCATGTCGGTCTCGAGGCTTATCTCGGCACGCAGAAGAATCTGCATACGGGCGAACCCTACGAACTCACCCGCGCGCATCTCGAAGGCTGGCGCGAGCTGCTGGTCGAGGAGGTCGATCCGGAGCGTTATCTGCTGCTATTGGAAACCGGCGATGAGGTGCTGGACTGGCGCAAAACGGCGCGCAAGTACGAGGGCGCGCGCGCGGCGATCCGCGATGGCGGCGACCATTCGCTGCAGAGTTTTCCGGAGCATATTCCGCGCATCCTTGCTTTTGCCGGCATCCGCACATGAACGTTCGCGCATGAACGTCCTATATGAGGAGGAGGGCGAGTTCAAAGTCGGCGCAGTCATGTCGCAAAGCCCGGCCTCCTTCCAGGTAGAGAGCCCGCACGGTCGGCGCTCCAAGATCAAGGCCGCCAACGTGGTGCTCAGCTTCGAGCGGCCCTCGGGCGCCGAGCTGCTGGCGGAGGCGCGCAAATTCGCCGACGGCCTGGATACCGATTTCCTGTGGCAATGCCGCAAGGGGGCCGAATTCGCCTTCCAGGATCTGGCGCGCGACTACGTGGGACGGGACCCCGCGCCTGTAGAGAACGCGGGGGTACTGCTTAAGCTGCACTCGGCGCCGATGTATTTCTATCGCCGCGGCAAGGGGCGCTTTCAGGCGGCGCCCGAGGACACGCTCAAGCTCGCGCTGGCCGGCGTCGAAAAGAAGAAGCGGCTGCAGGAACAGATCGCGCAGTGGGTCGCACAGCTGGCACGCTTCGAGTGCCCGCCCGAGCTGGCACAGCTGCGCGCGGAGCTGCTCTACGGGCCCGATCGCGCCAAACCGGAAACCAAGGCACTGGAGCTGGCCTGCGCGCAGACCGGCCTGACCGTAGCGCGCCTGTTCGAGCGCTGCGGCATGCTGGCCGACAGCCACGAATATCACCTCGGGCGCTTCCTGCACGAGTTCTATCCGAAGGGCGAACAGTTTCCGGCGCATGTTGCGCCGTCGCCGCCTGGGGACTTGCCGCTGGCGGAGGTCGCGGTGTTCAGCCTCGACGATCTCGGCACCACCGAAATCGACGATGCGTTTTCGGTCACCCGAGTTTCGGAGGACGAACTGCGCATCGGCATCCACATTGCGGCGCCGGGCCTGGCGATCGCGCCCGGTTCGCCGCTGGACGCGATTGCGCGCGAGCGGCTGTCGACCGCCTACATGCCGGGCCGCAAGTTCACCATGCTGCCGGAGGACGCGATCGCACCGCTGTCCCTGGACGCGGGCACCGAACGCCCGGCGGTATCGCTCTACCTGAATGTGGGCGCGAAGGATTTTGCGCTGCGCGGCCGCCATACGCGGCTTGAGCGCATCCGCGTCGCCGCCAACTTGCGCCACTCCGAGCACGACGCGCTGAACGCGGCATTCGAGGACGGCCGCAAGGACGGCCCGCTTGGCCTGGCTTTCGAGGAGGAACTGCATACGCTGTGGCAGCTCGCGCTGGCGCTGGAAACGCGCCGCGGCAAGGCGAGCGTCAACACGGCGAATCTGGACTACATTTTCCGGGTCGAACAGGGCAGGGTGGCGATCGAGACGCGCAAGCGCGGCGCGCCGCTCGACAAGCTGGTCTCCGAGCTGATGATCCTCTCCAACACCACCTGGGGAGAGGTGCTGGCCGAACACGACGTCGCCGCCATCTATCGCGTGCAGGGCTCCGGCAAGGTGCGCATGAGCGTGCACGCCGAGATGCATGAGGGTTTGGGGGTCGCAACCTATGCCTGGTTCACTTCGCCCCTGCGCCGCTACGTCGACCTGCTCAACCAGTGGCAACTGATCGCGGCGGTGCGCGGCCAGCGGGCGCCGTTCGCGCGCAACTCGGAGGGGCTGCTGGGGGCGCTGCGCAGCTTCGAAGTCGTTGCCGCGCGTTACGACGAGTTTCAGCGCGCGATGGAACACTATTGGATCCTGCGCTGGCTGGCGCAGGAAAATGTTACCGAAGCCGATGGCGTGGTGTTGCGCGAGAACATGGTGCGCTTCGACGGCTTGCCGCTGGTGGTTCGCGTGCCGTCGCTGCCGGAACTCGAGCCCGGCACGCGCGTGCGACTGGCCGTTGAGGCGCCCGACCTGATCGAGCGCCAGGTGAATTGTGTCTGGCGTGCCAGTCTCGGGCAGGCCACCCTGTAAAAGCCTAAAATGACAGGAGAACTTCGCTTTCCGAGGTGAAATTGCAGGCCAACGCCGCGAGCATGTTGCTGGATCCGCGCGAGTACTGGAACGGGCTGGACCATCAGTCCCGGGTGCTCCTGGTGTCGGTGGCGGTGTCGATCCTGCTGCACGCGATCCTGCTGACGATCCACTTCCGTTATCCGGATGCGATGCGCTGGAATTCGGCCAGCCAGCCGCTGGAAGTGGTGCTGGTGAACTCCAAGACCCGCGAAAAGCCGGAGCGCGCCAAGGCGCTGGCGCAGGCCAACCTGGACGGCGGCGGTAACACCGAAGCCAGGCAGCGCGCCACCAGTGCGCTGCCGACTACCAACCCCAAGGAGCCCGGGCGCGATCTCGCCGAGATGCAGCGCCGCCAGCGCGAGCTCGAGGCGCAGCAGCAGCGGCTGCTCGCGCAGGCGCGCGAAGCGCGCTCCTCGGTGGCGGCCGGCGCGGAGGGTCGCAATCCGTCCGAGGAAGCCACGCCGCAGGTGTCGGGTCGCGACATCGCCGACCGGTCGCTTGCGATGCTCAACCTGCAGGCGCAGATCGCGCGCCAGACGCAGGCCTACCAGGAGCGGCCGCGCAAGCGCTTCATCGGCGCCAACGCGCGCGAGTACCGCTTCGCGCAGTACGAGGAGGACTGGCGCGCCAAGATCGAGCGCGTCGGCACCATCAACTATCCGGCCGAGGCGCGCGGCAAGCTCTACGGCGTGCTGCAGCTGACGGTGACCATCCGGCCAGACGGCAGCGTGGAATCGGTTGAACTGAACCGTTCCTCGGGCCTGAAGATTCTGGACGCGGCGGCGCACCGTATCGTGCAGATGGCGGCGCCATTCGCGGTCTTTCCCGCCGACATCCGCAAGGATACCGACCTGCTGGTCATCACCCGCACCTGGTTCTTCGCCCAAGGCGACAAGGTCTGGACTGAATGACCGACAGGTATGCGGTGATCGGGAACCCGGTCGCGCATTCGAAGTCGCCCTGGATCCACGCCGAGTTCGCGCGCCAGACGCGCCAGGCGCTCGACTATGGGCGCGTCGAAGCGCCGCTTGATGGCTTTGCGCGCGTACTCGATGAATTCCGCGCCGCGGGCGGGCGCGGCGCCAATGTCACGCTGCCCTTCAAGGACCAGGCCTATCGCTACTGCCACGACGCAGTGACCGACAGGGCGCGCGTGGCGGGCGCGGTGAATACGCTTGTATTCGAGAACGGCAAAGTACGCGGCGACAATACCGACGGGGTCGGTTTGCTGCGCGACCTCACGCTCAACCTGGGCCGTTCGGTGGCGGGCCAGCGAGTCCTGCTGATGGGCGCGGGCGGCGCGGCGCAGGGCGTGCTCGCGCCGTTGATGGCGGCGCGGCCGCAGCGTCTGGTGGTGGCCAATCGCACGGCGGACAAGGCGCGTGCGCTGGCGCAGCGTTACGGCGCCTCCGCGGGCGGCGGCTACGGCGACTTTCCCGGCGAGCAGTTCGATCTGCTGATCAACGCCACGTCGGCGAGCCTCGCCGATCAGGCGCCGCCGCTGCCGAAGGAAGCGTTTGCGCCCGGCGCCCTCGGCTACGACATGGTTTATGGACGCGACACGCCGTTTCTCGCGTTGGCGCGGGCAGTCCGTGCATCCGCCCAGGACGGCAGTGGCATGCTCGTCGAGCAGGCGGCCGAGTCGTTCCTGGTCTGGCGCGGGCTGCGTCCGGACACCGCGCCGGTGCTGGCCGCGCTGCGCGGGGGCTGAGCGTGGCGAAGGACGGTGGCCTGCGCGTTGCGCGCATTGCCTGGAAAGGGTTTTGCTACACGCTCGGTGCCCTGGTGATCGCCGGGGTGGCGGTGCAGCTCTGGTTCTTTGCCCATGTGCTCTGGTGGCGCAGCTTCCAGCCAGATTCGAGCGCGTTCATGGAGGCGCGCATCGATCAGCTGCGCGAAAAGGACCCCAAAGCGAAACTCGCGCAACAGTGGGTGCCGTATGAGCGCATCTCCTCCCAACTGAAACGCGCCGTGGTGGCATCCGAGGACGCCAAGTTCGTTGAGCACGAAGGCTTTGACTGGGAGGCGATCTCCAAGGCCATCGAGAAGAACGAACGCAGGGGCAAGGTGATATCCGGCGCCTCTACCATCAGCCAGCAGCTGGCCAAGAACCTGTTCCTGTCAGGTCAGCGTTCCTGGCTGCGCAAGGGCGAGGAGGCGGTGATCACCTGGATGCTCGAATCCGCTCTCAGCAAGCGGCGCATCCTGGAGCTGTACCTCAATTACGCCGAGTGGGGCGAGGGCGTGTTCGGCGCCGAGGCGGCGGCGCGCTACCACTTCGGCGTCAATGCGGCGGCGCTGAACGCCAGCCAGGCGGCGTTTCTCGCGGCGATCCTGCCCAGCCCGCGGCGCTATGCACCCGGCCGCATCACGCCCTATGTCTCGGGCCGGATCGAGACGATACTTGCACGCATGCCCGCGGCGCAAATTCCCTGATGACGGAGATATCTTCCCGTCTCGAAGTCGAAGACCTGCAGCAGAACCTGCGCCGGGTGCAGGAGCGGCTCGCGCAGAAGTTGGAACCCGCCGTGCTTCGCAGCGAACTTGAGCTTCTGCATCCCGCCGACACTGCCTACATCCTGGAGGCGCTGCCGCTCGAAGAGCGGCTACTGGTGTGGGACCTGGTCAGGGCCGAGCGCGAGGGCGAGATCCTGCTCGAAGTTTCCGAGGCGGTACGCGAATCGCTCATCGCTACCATGGACTCGAAGGAGCTGGTGGCGGCGGCCGAAACCCTGGAGGCCGACGAGATCGCCGACCTCGCGCCCGACCTGCCCGAAGAGGTGGTGCAGGACGTCATCAGGGCATTGCCGCAGGAGGAGCGGGTGTTGCTGCGCGCCGCGCTGTCCTATGACGAGGGCACGGTGGGCGCGCTGATGGACTTCGACCAGGTCACCGTGCGCGCCGATGTGTCGCTGGAGGCCGCGACGCGCTACCTGCGCGCGCTCGACGAGCTGCCGGCGCATACCGACCAGCTGTTCGTCGTCGACCGCGGCGGCAAGCTGCTCGGCACGCTGCCGCTGGCGCGCCTGATCGTCACCGACTTGGAGCGGGAAGTGGGCGCGGTGATGATTCCCGAGAGCGTCAAGCTGCGACCCGAGGACCGGGCCGAGGACGCGGCGCAGGCCTTCGAGCGCTACGACCTCGTTTCGGCGCCGGTGGTCGACCTGATCACCGGCAGCCTGGTGGGACGCGTCACGGTCAACGGCGTGATGGATTACATCCGCGCCACCAGCTCCGAGAGCCAGCTCGCCGAAGCCGGCCTGTCCAAGGAAGAGGACGTGTTCGCGCCCGTGTGGAACAGCTTCCGCAATCGCTGGGCCTGGTTGGCGATCAACCTGGTGACTGCCTTCATCGCTTCGCGCGTGATCGGCGCCTTTGAAGGTTCGATCGAGAAGCTGGTGGCGCTCGCCGCGCTGATGCCGATCGTCGCTGGCATCGGCGGCAATTCCGGCAATCAGACCATCACCATGATCGTGCGCGCGCTGGCGCTCGGGCAGATCCAGTCCAGCTACTGGCGCAAGCTGGTCGGCAAGGAACTAGCCGTCGCGACGCTTAACGGCGTGATCTGGGGCAGCCTGCTCGGCGTTGCCACTTACCTGCTCTACGGCAACTTGGCTCTGGCCGGCGTGATGGCGCTGGCGATGCTGCTGAACCTGCTGCTGGCCGCCGGGATGGGCGTCACGATTCCCTACATGCGTGCGCGCTTCGGCCAGGATCCCGCGGTCGGCTCCTCGGTGCTGATCACCGCCTGCACCGACTCGGGTGGTTTTTTCATCTTTCTGGGATTAGCGACGCTCTTCCTGGTGTGAATCAATAGCCGATAGCGGCGCCGTCGCTGCGCGGATCCGCGCCGCCCATTCGCATGCCGCTGCCGGGATCGATGGTGATGCCGTGCGCGTGGCCGGCCAGTTCATTCCAGTCGCCCCAGCGATCCAGTGCATGGCCGCGCCGCGCCAGTTCTTCGATTGTTTCGCTCGGAAAGCGCGATTCGATATGCAGGGTGTCGCGAGCCTCGCCCAGCGCAAAGCGTCCCGACAGCCAGCGCGGCGCTTCGACTGCTTCCTGAATGTTGCGGCCGTGGTCGATCATCGCCACGTAAGCCTGCGCGTGGATCTGCGGCTGGCCGTCCGCGCCCATGCAGCCAAGCACGCTCCAGAGCTTCTCGTTGCGGAACGCGAGCGAGGCAATCAGCGTGTGCAACGGCGTTTTGCCGGGCGCCACGCAATTCGGGTGCGCCGGATCGAGCGAAAAATATGCGCTTCGATTCTGCAGCACCACGCCGGTATTGCCAGCAACGACGCAGGACCCGAATACGCCATACAGGCTATTTATCAAGGCGACCGCATTGCCTTCGGCATCGACGGCGGCGATGAAGACGGTGTCGCCCTTGAGGCTGCCGTAGGAGGGGATCCTGTCCCAGGGCAGCGCCCGCGCCGGATCCATCAGACCGCGCTGAACATCGGAATAGGCTTTTGAAATCAGTCTGTCTATCGGCACTTCATTGAACCGCGGATCCGCCAGGTGGCGGTCGCGGTCGTGATAGGCGATTTGCTTGGCCTGCACCATCAAGTGCGCGGTGTCGGCGCCAAGATAGGGCTTCCTGTGCAACTCGAACGGTTCAAGCAGATTGAGCATTTCGAGCACGGTGAAGCCCTGTGTTGGCGCAGGCGTCTGGAAAATTGTCACATCGCGATAGCTGCTCCTGAGTGGCTCGCCCCAGCGGGCCGTCTGCGACCTGAGGTCGGCGGCGTCGAAGAACCCGCCATGTTCTTTCGAGAAGCACGCGAGTTCGCGCGCGATCTCGCCATCATAAAATTCGTCGCGTCCGCCTTCCGCAAGTGCTGTCAGGGTGCGCGCCAAGGCTGGATTGGCCAGCTTGGTGCCGGCGCGCGGTGCACGGCCCTGCGGGAGGAAAATCGCCGCCGATTCTGGATGCGGCGCCAGATCTGCCGCGCTCGTCTCGATCCAGCCGGCGAGCCGCTCACCGACGGGAAAGCCTTCGCGTGCATAGCCGATGGCGGCTTCGAGATCGCGCCGCAGCGGCAACCGGCCGTATTCGCGGTGCGCCTCGACCCAGCTAGACACCGCGCCGGGCGTGGTCAGCGTCGCGGGCAGGATGCCGCGAAATGGGATCTCGCCATGGCCATGCTCGTGAAACCAGGCGGCGCTGGCCGCAGCCGCCCCTCGCCCGCCGCCATCCAGATAGCGCACGGCATTTTTACGGGCGTCGTAGATCAGCCAGAACGCGTCGCCGCCGACGCCGGTCATGTGCGGGTACAGCACCGCGAGCGCGCCGCTTGCCGCTATCGCCGCATCGATTGCCGAGCCGCCCGCGCGCAACGCATCCACGCCCGCCTGCGATGCGAGGGCGTGCGGGCAGGCGACCATGCCCACGGGCGCCTGCGTGACCGGCCGGCCGGTGAAGGTGATCAGGTCAGGCCTTGAACGCCGCCCGCGCGGCGGCCAGCGTCGAGTCGATCTCAGCCCCGCCGTGCGCCGCTGAGACAAATCCCGCCTCGTAGGCGGAGGGCGCCAGGTACACGCCCTTGTCCAGCATGGCGTGGAAGAATTTATTGAAGCGGTCCTTGTCGCACTGCATGACTTCCGCAAAACTCGCCGGCGGCGCGGCGCGGAAGTACAGGCCGAACATGCTGCCGATGGATTGCGCCGAGAACACGACCTTTGCCTTCTGCGCCTCGGCAATAAGGCCCTGAATGAGCGCTTGCGTCGTCGCTTCGATCTTCGCCTGGAAATCTTTTTCTTCCACCAGCTTCAATGTCGCCAGTCCGGCGGCGACGGCGACGGGATTTCCCGAAAGCGTTCCCGCCTGGTAGACCGGCCCGAGCGGCGCGATCTTCTGCATGATCTCGCGCTTGCCGCCGACCGCGCCCACCGGCAGGCCGCCGCCTATCACCTTGCCGAGCGTCGTCAGGTCGGGCGTGATGCCATAACGCGCCTGCGCGCCGCCCTGCGCGACGCGAAAGCCGGTCATCACCTCGTCGAAGATCAGCACGGCGCCGTGCTTGGTACACTGCTCGCGCAGCGTTTCGAGGAAGCCTGCCGCCGGAAGAACGAGATTCATGTTGCCAGCGACGGGCTCGACGATGACACAGGCGATGTCGGAGCCACGCGCCGAGAATGTTTTCTTTACTTGTTCCGAGTCATTAAAGTCCAAAACAAGAGTGTGCGCAGCGGTCTCCGCGGGCACACCGGCGGAGCTGGGATTGCCGAAGGTGAGGGCGCCCGAGCCCGCTTTCACAAGCAGGCTGTCGGCGTGGCCGTGGTAGCAGCCCTCGAATTTCACGATCAGGCTGCGTCCCGTGTAGCCGCGCGCAAGGCGGATCGCCGTCATGGTCGCTTCGGTGCCCGAAGAGACCAGGCGCACCATTTCGATCGAGGGCACGAGGCGGCAGATCGCCTCAGCGAGCTCGATCTCTGCTTCGGTGGGCGCGCCGAACGACAGCGCCTTCGATGCCGCCGCCTGCACTGCCTCCACCACGGCGGGATGCGTATGGCCGAGCACCATCGGGCCCCAGGATCCCAGGTAGTCGAGGTAGCGCTTGCCGTCGGCGTCCCACAGGTACGCGCCTGCAGCGCGCTCGAAAAAAGGCGGTGCGCCGCCCACGGCGCGGAACGCACGCACCGGTGAATTCACGCCGGCGGGAATGTGCTGTTGGGCGCGTTGAAACAGTTCTTCGTTGCGTGTCGTCATTTTGCGAATAGCTTACCGTAGGCGCGCGCGCGCCCGGCGATGTCAGGCGCATCGAACAGGTTCGAGATCACGGCGACCGCATCGGCGCCAGCGGCCAGGAGCTGCGGCGCGTTGTCCAGCGTGATCCCGCCGATCGCCACCAGCGGCACGCCGAGCGATCGTGCCTCGCCAAACAGCGAGTGCGGCGCCCGCACCGCGGCGGGTTTGGTCTGAGAGGCGAATACGCTGCCGAAGGCGATGTAGTCCGCGCCCGCCGCGACCACGGCGCGCGCCCTGTCGAGCGAGTCGTAGCACGAAACGCCGAGCAGTTTCCCCTTCAGCATTGACCGAGCTTTCCCGATGTCTCCGTCGTCGCGTCCAAGATGAACTCCGTCGGCGCCCACTGCGATGGCGATTTCGACATGGTCATTGAGAATGAACGGCACGCCTTTTGATCGGCAGGCAGCGGCGTATGCCTTTGCATAACCGAGGATCTCCGCGGGCGGCAGCTTCTTGTTGCGGAACTGCAGAGCAGCCAATCCCCCATCCAACGCTTCCATTGCCAGGTCCAGAACGCGAGACGGATCCTCGGATTCTGGCGTGACCGCGTACAAGCCGCGCAGCTTCATGACCGGTCGAAGAAGCGGTCCGGCAGCAGCTGGCCGTGCCCCGGCCGGAAACCCGCTTCCAGCGTCTTCCAGGTGTAGGTCTGTGCCTGACGCACCGCATCCTCGATGGCCTGCCCTCTGGCGAGGAAGGCGGCGACGGCGGAGGCGAGCGTACAGCCCGATCCGTGGAAGTCGCCGGCCAGCCTGGGCCAGTTGTCTTCGCACAGCCTGCCGCCCGGGCCATAGAGCGTGTTCGTGACCCGCGCGCCGGGTTCATGCGTGCCCGTAATGAGCACGTATCGGCAGCCGAGGTCCGTCAATGCGCGCGCGCAGGCGGGCAGGCCGGCGTCCGGCGCGGCCAGCGCCAGACGGCGCGCTTCGAGGCTGTTGGGGGTCAGCAGGAAAGTGCGCGGCAGCAGCGCGGAGCGCAATGCCTGCACGGTTTCGCCATCCGCCAGGAGATCGCCGCGGCCGGAGGCGAGCACCGGGTCGAGCACCACCGGAGTGCGCGGATGCTCGGCGAGGACCGCCGCGACTACCTCGGCGTTGCGCGCTGAGCCGACGACTCCGATCTTGAATGCGGCCACCGGGATGTCCGCGAGCACCAGGCGCGCCTGGCGCGCGATCCATTCCGGTTCGAGCGCGAGCAGGCCGTCGACGCCGCGCGAGTCCTGCGCGCTGACCGCGGTGACGACCGACAGCGGATGGCAGCCGAGGCTCGCGAGGGTGAGCAGGTCCGCCTGCAGCCCCGCGCCGCCGGTCGGATCGGAGGCGGCGAAGCTGAGGACGATCGGAGGCGACGACGACATGCGTTAATATCCGGTGCAAATTTTACTGTCCCGCCACCCATGACCGAACAGCAAGTTCAATACAAAACCTGGATGTGCCTCATCTGCGGATGGGTTTACGACGAAAAGGCGGGAATTCCCGGCGAGGGCATCGCGCCCGGCACGCGCTGGGAAGACGTGCCGATGAACTGGACCTGTCCGGAATGCGGAGCGCGCAAGGACGACTTCGAGATGGTCGAGGTCTGAGCGTCCTCTAGTTCCCGGAAGGCCGGCGATCAGCGCCGGAGTGCGGCGGCGAAGCGGCCGCCGAGCGATTTCAGGCGCCCGAGGATCGACTGCTCGGCGGCGTCCTCTTTGGCCTTCCTCGCCGACTCCGAGCGCAGCAGCGCGGGCGATTTCGCCATGCGCGCGTAGCGCCCGAGCGCGGCCGCGAGCGCGCCCTGCAGCAGCGAGAAATTCACCGGCTTCTTGAGAAAACGGTAGATGCGCGCCTCGTTGATCAGGCTGATGATGAGTTCGGAGTCAGAGGCCGCCGAGATGGCGATCAGCTGCGTTTGCGGCGACTGCTTCTTGAGGATGCGCAGCAGCGCGGCCGGATCCTGTCCGCCGCCGTCGAGGTCGCAGACCAGCGCCGCGATTTCCTCGGCCGCCAGCACTTCCAGCGCCGGTTCGATGCCCGGCGCGTCGAAGACTTTGTAGGCGCCCTTCGCCAGTTCGCGCGCCCCGCGCGCCAGCGCCGCTTCGCCCATCACCAGTACCGCCGCGTCCGGCGGCAGGGAGGGTGCCGGCGCCGCCGCGGCCGCCTCCAGCGCGATCGCCACGTCCACCGCCTCGGCGAGGGTGGCGCGCAGGTCATCCTCCTGCCAGGGCTTGGAGACGAAACGGAAAACCTCACTCTCGTTCACGGAGCCGACGATGGCGGCGAGATCCGAGTAGCCGGTCAGCAACAGGCGCACCATGCCCGGCGCGAGGTCCTTTGCCTGCCGCAGTAATTCCACGCCCGGCATCTCCGGCATGCGCTGGTCGCTCACCAGCACGT
Organism: Betaproteobacteria bacterium; assembly: GCA_025356085.1. GTDB lineage: Bacteria > Pseudomonadota > Gammaproteobacteria > Burkholderiales > SG8-39 > RBG-16-66-20. The sequence continues at coordinate 36,389 of JANXUV010000220.1, read as the reverse complement.
GGAAGCGCCGCGCCCGGAGTTTCTCGAGCGCCTGGACGCCGCCGTTCGCGATTTCGACTTCGTAGGCGTCGCGGAACAGATGCTCAAGCGCGTTGGTAACCCGCTCTTCGTCATCCACGAAAAGCACGCCCGGCCGGCGCACGGCGGGCTTTGCGGGCAGGGGTGCCGGCTTGACGGACGAAGAGGTCAGCGCCTTGCGCAGGGCGCCGGCGTTGGCCGCCAGGCTCATTTTCGGCAACGCGGTTGCCGCCGCCGGGACGCCGCCCGGGAACGCATTTTTCAGCGCGTCGAGGAATTCGCGCGCGCCACGGTAGCGGTTTTCCCTTTTTTTGGCCAGTACCTTGCTCAGCACCAGGTCGATGGTTACCGGCAGGCGCGGCTCGTAGGTGGAGGCGGGCGGCGGGGGCTCCTGCAGGATCTGCCGCATCAGGTTGCCGCCCTGGCCGTCGAAAGGCCGGCGGCCGCACAGCACTTCGTACACGATCACGCCGGCTGAATAGATGTCGGTGCGCTCGTCGATGTCCAGGCCTTCGTATTGTTCCGGCGCCATGTAGAACGGCGTGCCGAGCACCTCGCCGGCCTGCGTCAGGTGCGAGCGCTCGATGCGGGCGATGCCGAAATCGCTCATTTTTGCGACGCCCATGCTGCTGACCAGCACGTTGCCCGGCTTGACGTCGCGATGGATCACGCCGTGGCCGTGCGAATAGTCGAGCGCTTCGAGCAGCTGCTCCAGCACCGAGGGCAGTGTCGACAGGTCCGGCCGCCAGCCTGCGATCAGGTGATCGCGTAGCGGCTTGCCATCGACGAGCTCCATCGCGATCCATGCGTGGGCATCGTCCTCGCCGTATTCGTAGATCGCGACCACGTTCGGATGGTGCAGGCTGCCGGCGGCCTGCGCCTCCCGCTTGAAGCGATCCAGGATCAGCGCCGCCTCAGAGGCGTCGAGGTCCGCCTTGCGGATTACCTTCAGCGCGGTCGGTCGCTTGATGACCGGGTCGAGGCCCCGGTAGACGACGGCCATGCCGCCGCGCCCCAGCTCACCCGAGATCTCGTACCGGCCGATGCGCTCTGGCGTCATGGAAACTCAGGCCGCGAGAGCGGCGGACGGCTTCACCGGCAGCACCAGCGTGAAGCGTGTGCCCACGCCGGGCTTGGACTGGACTTCGAGCTTGCCGCCGTGGTTCTCGACGATCTTGTAGCAGATCGACAAGCCGAGGCCCGTGCCCTTGCCGACGCCCTTGGTGGTGAAGAACGGGTCGAATATCTTCGGCAGCACTTCCGCCGGGATGCCGCTGCCGTTGTCGGCCACTTCGATCGCGACGTGCGCGGTATCGCGCACGCCGGTGCGCACGGTGATGATGCCTTCGCCATCCTTCGTCGCCTGGGCGGCGTTGGACAGCAGGTTCAGGATCACCTGGTTGATCTGCGATGGCGAGCAGGAGACATGCGGGATCTTGCCGAATTCCTTGCGCACCACGCGGTTCTGCAGCTGCGCATAGCCGATGCGGATCGAGCTCTCGATGCCCTCGTGCAGGTCGTAGTCGGCCACTTTGTTGCGGTCCAGGCGGCTGAAGTTCTTCAGGTTCGAGATCACCTCGGAAATCTGGCCGATACCGAACAGGCCGTCTTTGAGAAGCTGATCGAGCTCCGCCAGCGCGGTCTTCGAGCGCAGTTCCTCCACCAGCGTGCGCACCTTTGAGAACTGCGCCGCCAGCGCCGCCTCGTCGGCGTTCTCGGCCGACAGCAGCGCGAGCAGCGTTTCGGTCTCCGTCGCGAGATGTGCCGCGCCCGGCACGCTGCGCTTCACCGCCTCGAGGCTCGATTTCACGTAGGCGAGCGGCGTGTTCACCTCGTGCGCGATGCCGGCGACCATCTGCCCGAGCGAGGACATCTTCTCGCTCTGGATCAGCATCGCCTCGGATTCCTTGAGCCTCGCCAGCGCCTCGGACAGCTCCCGCGTGCGCGCGGCAACGCGCGCTTCCAGCGTTTCGTTGGCCGCGCGCAACTGGTGCCGGCGCTGGTCGAGGTTCCAGGCGAGGAACCCGAGCACGGCCAGCAGGAACCCCGAGTAGTACAGCAGCGCGACACGGTACAGCTCGGCCTGAGTCAGCGCGTTGTCGAAGCTCCGGTCGAAGGCGCGCGCCAGGGTGTCGAGGCGCGGGCCGGTGGAAGCAAACCACGCCTGGTCGAATAGCGCGTCCGCCTCCGAGGGATCGGCGCGCCCGGCCTCGGCACGCGCCGAGGCGTGGCGCGCTACCAGGGCCGCCTTGTCATCGAAGGCGCGCTTGAGCTGGACCAGTTCGCCGCCGATGCGAGCGTCGCCGATTCGCAGCGCCTGCACCTCGAGCGCTCCATAGGCGCTCCGGAAGCGTGCGGGGGTGGGACGCGGCGTGCCGCCCGGGTGCAGGCGGCCATCCACCAGCTGCTGATTCCAGCCTGCATCGACCGCGCGCAGCTCGGTGAGCGCGCCACGCGCCCCTTCGACCGAGGCGAGGTCCACCGCGCTCGACTGCCAGTAGAGGAACGCCCAGCCGGCGCTCAGGACCAGCGCCATGAATCCGTAACCGATAAAGCCGAGAATGCGCATGCGCGCCGAGGAAAATGGAAGGGAAGGGCCGAGCCCCCCAGAGCGACCGAGTATACCGGCGGTAGGGAGGACGATCAGGTAAAATAGCGTCAAGCGCGTGTCCTCGATCAATCTGACGAATCACTTCCTGATCGCCATGCCCAACATGGCCGATCCGTACTTTTCCAGGACGCTGACTTACGTTTGCGAGCACAACGAGCAGGGCGCGCTCGGCATCGTCGTCAACCGCCCGATCGATATGACCCTGGAGGCGCTGTTCGAGCGCCTGTCGCTCAACCTTAAGGACCGTGCGCGCGCCGACGCACCCATCTATTTCGGCGGACCCGTGCAGACCGACCGGGGATTCGTGCTGCACTTTCCCGCTGGCGAGTGGCAGGCGACGATCAAGGTGACCGCAGGAAAACCCGACACCTGTGGCCCAATCGGCTTGACCACCTCGAAAGACATCCTCGAGGCGGTCGGTCGCGGCGAAGGCCCCTCGAAAATGCTGGTATCGCTCGGCTACGCCGGCTGGTCGGCGGGGCAGATTGAGCACGAACTGAAGCAGAACGCCTGGCTGACGGTCGAAGCGAAAGACGCGATCATCTTCGACCTGCCGGCCGATGAGCGCCTGCCTGCGGCGATGAATCTGCTCGGCCTCGACTTTGCGCGGCTCGCCGATCAAGCGGGACATGCCTGACAAGGCCACTCGACCAATCGCCGGCACGGTCCTGGCGTTCGATTTCGGTTTGCAGCGTATTGGTGTCGCAGTGGGGGAGCCCGAAGTCGGCACCGCGCATCCGCTGCTGCCGCTGGCCGCAGTCACCCAGCCCGGCCGCTTCACCGCGATCGAGCTCCTGGTGAAGGAATGGAAGCCTGGATTGCTGCTGGTCGGGCGCCCGCTCGGCGAGGACGGCGCGCCGCACGAGATGACGCGCCGCGCCGAGCGCTTCGCGCGCCAGTTGACCGGCCGCTTCCGCCTGCCTGTGGCGCTGGTGGACGAGCGCTACAGTTCCGTGGAAGTAGAAAGCCGCATGCGCGCGGCCTACGGTGCGCGCAAGGCGGTGAGCCTGGCGCGCGGCAAGGCGCTCGATTCGCAGGCGGCGCAACTCCTTCTGGAACAATTCTTCAATGACAAGCAAGCTTCCTGACGCCGAGGCCCTGTTACCGGCGCTCGCCGCTGAGCTCAAGGCCCGCATCACGCCGGCCACGGCGATGATCGGCCTGCATACCGGCGGCGCCTGGGTCGCAGAGCGCCTGCATCCTCTGCTCGGCTTGAAGGATCCGCTCGGGCTGATGGACATCGCGTTCTATCGCGACGATTACGCGAAGGAAGGCCTGAAGCACGACCCAAAGCGGACCCGGATCCCGTTCGAAGTCGAGGGCAGGGACCTGCTGCTGGTGGACGACGTGCTCTACACCGGGCGCACGGTACGCGCGGCGATGAACGAGCTGTTCGACTACGGCCGGCCGAGGAGCATCGCACTGGTGGTGCTGGCCGACCGCGGCGGGCGCCAGTTGCCCATCGAGGCGCAGTTCTGCGGCGCGAAAGTCGAAGTGCAGGCGGGCAAGCGCCTGCGGCTGAAGCGCGCGGCCAGCGGCAAGCTGGCTCTGGAGCTTGAAGATGCCGGCTAATCCGCAGCTGAACGCGAACGGCGAACTGCAGCACCTGCTGTCGATCGAGGGGCTGCCGCGCGAAATCCTGACGCAGATCCTCGATACCGCCGAATCCTTCGCCGGCGTCACCGAGCGCGAGGTGAAGAAAGTGCCGCTGATGCGCGGCAAGAGCGTGTTCAACCTCTTCTTCGAGGCCTCGACGCGCACCCGCACCACCTTTGAGATCGCCGCCAAGCGGCTGTCGGCGGATGTCATCAACCTGAACGTATCGGTCAGTTCGCAGACCAAGGGCGAGTCGTTGCTCGACACGGTCGCCAACTTGTCTGCGATGCAGGCGGACGTGTTCGTGGTGCGGCATGCGTCCTCGGGCGCGCCCTATCTGATCGCGCGCCACGTCAAGCCGCACGAGCACGTGATCAACGCTGGCGACGGCCGCCACGCGCACCCGACGCAGGGGCTGCTCGACCTTTACACCATCCGCCACTACAAGAAGGATTTCAGCCGGCTGACAGTGGCGATCGTCGGCGACGTGCTGCATTCGCGCGTCGCGCGTTCGCTGATCCATGGCCTCACCACGCTGGGCGTCCCGGAAGTCCGCGTCATCGGCCCGCAGACGCTGATGCCCGCCGGCGTGGAAGCGCTCGGCGTGCGCGTGTTCCATGACATGCGCGCGGGCTTGAAGGATTGCGACGTGGTGGTGATGCTGCGGCTGCAGAACGAGCGCATGAACGGGCCGCTGCTGCCCTCGGCGCAGGAGTTCTTCAAGAATTACGGCCTTACCGCAGACAAGCTGGCGCTGGCGAAGCCGGACGCGATCGTGATGCATCCGGGGCCGATGAACCGCGGCGTCGAGATCGATTCGCCGGTCGCCGACGGCCCGCATTCGGTGATCCTGCCCCAGGTCACCTTCGGCATCGCGGTGCGCATGGCGGTGATGTCCATCGTGGCGGGCAACTGATGACGCTCCTGATCAAAGGTGGGCGGATTGTCGATCCGGCAAGTGGCAGAGATGAAGTTGGAGATGTTTTCATTTCTGACGGAAGAATTTCCGACAAGAAAGAAAAAGCAGATCAAACCATCGACGCCAAGGGCCTGGTGGTCGCGCCGGGGCTGATCGACCTGTCGGCGCGGCTGCGCGAGCCGGGCTACGAATACAAGGCGACGCTCGAATCGGAAATGGACGCGGCGGTCGCGGGCGGTGTGACCAGCCTAGCCTGCCCGCCGGACACCGATCCGCCGCTCGATGAGCCGGGCCTGGTGGACATGCTGCGGCGGCGCGCCAAGGCGCTCGCGCGGGCGCGCGTCTATCCGATCGGCGCGCTGACTGTGAAGCTGGCGGGCGAGCGGCTGACCGAGATGTCGGAGCTTGCCGAGGCCGGCTGCGTGGCGTTCTCGCAAGCCAACGTGCCGATCGCCGATACCCAGGTGCTGTGGCGCGCGCTGCAGTACGCGGCGACCTTCGGTTTTCCGGTCTGGCTGCGCGTGGAGGATCGCTGGCTCGCCGGCGACGGCGTCGCGCATGACGGTGAAGTCGCGACGCGCCTCGGCCTCGCGGGAATTCCGGCCTTCGCCGAAACCATCGCGCTTGGCACAGCGTTGCAGCTGGTGCGTGCCACCGGCACGCGCGTGCATTTCTGCCGGTTGTCGACAGCCGCTGGCGTCGAGCTGATTCGCGCCGCGAAGAAGGAAGGCCTGCCGGTCAGCTGCGATGTCGGCATCCATCATGTGCATCTGTCCGAGCTCGACCTGGGTTACTACGACTCGCACTGCCGGCTCGAGCCGCCGCTGCGCTCGCAGCGCGATCGCGAGGCGCTTGCAGCGGGCCTGGCCGACGGCACTGTTGACTGCGCGGTATCCGACCACACACCAGTGGACGAAAACCAGAAGCAACTGCCGTTTGCGGAGGCCGAGCCCGGGGCCACCGGCCTGGAACTCCTGTTGCCGCTGATTCTCAAATGGGGCGTGCAACGCAAGCTGCCGCTGGCGAAGACCCTGGCGCGCGTTACCTGCGATGCTGCGCGCGTGCTCGGCGTGCAGTCCGGCCGCATCGAGCCAGGCGCGCGCGCCGACCTGGTGCTGTTCGACCCGCAGCAGACCTGGCGCGTCGTCCCCGCCGCGCTCAAGAGCCAGGGCAAGAACACGCCGTTCCTCGGCTACGAACTTGCCGGGCGCGTGCGTACGACAATCGTCGCCGGCAGCGTCGTCTACCAGCAGGCGTGAGGCCCCTTGCACTAGCGCTCATGCTTGCAGTCGCGGGTTGCGCAAGCTCGCCGCGCCATGAGCCTGTCTCCCTCGTTTCGTCTGCTCCGGCTTCCACGCCGGGCAAGGGCGCCTACTACAAGGACGACGGACCGGGCGCAAACGCGCCCGCGAATCTTGCCGCGATCCCGGATGCGATACCGAAGGCCGAACCGCTCAACCGTTTCGCCAACCGCCCCTACCAGGCGCTCGGCCGGGACTACGTGCCGATGACGCAGCCCGCGCCGTTCCGTCAGAGCGGGATCGGCAGCTGGTACGGCCGGCGCTATCACGGCGCAAAAACCTCCAGCGGCGAGATCTACGACATGTACGCAATGACCGCGGCGCATCCGACGCTGCCGATCCCCAGCTACGCGCGCGTCACCAATCCGGCCAACGGCCGCAGCGTCGTGGTGCGTGTGAACGACCGCGGCCCTTTCCTCGCCGACCGAATAGTCGATCTGTCCTACGTGGCGGCCTGGAAGCTGGGCTACGTGGACGCGGGCAGCGCGCGCGTTGAGCTGGAAAGCATCCTGCCGGGACGGCCGGTGCCGGCCGCCGCTGCCACGCCTGCGTTCGCGCCGGCACCAGTGCCTTCGGCGACGGTCGCTGCAGAAGCGAAGGGCGTCTATCTGCAACTCGGGGCATTTTCTTCGCAGGAAGGCGCCGACAACTTCCGCGTGCGCATCTACCGGGACCTCGCCTGGCTGTCCGACACCATCCAGATCGTCCCGGCGGGCACGTTCTACCGCCTGCATCTCGGGCCGTACCGCTCGCTGGACGAGGCGCGCCCGGTTGCCGACCGGATTCAGGCGGAACTCTCCCTAAGGCCGGTGATCGTAAGCAAGTAGCCGCTATATAATCGCGGCCCTTTGCGCTGCGAATTCCGATGCTGAGACGATTTTTTGCGTTGATTCTCTTTTTGCCTTTGCTTGCGCTGGCGCAGACGCCCCCGCAGGTTATCGGGCGCGCCTGGGTGCTGGCGGACGTCTCCAGCGGGCAGATCCTCGCCGCCGAGAAGCCGGACGAGCGCTTCGAGCCGGCTTCGCTCACCAAGATCATGACGGCGTACGTGGTGTTTGCCGCGCTGAAGGAAAAGAAGCTGGCGCTCGACCAGACGGTGAGCGTTTCGGATAAAGCCTGGCGTGCGCCGGGCTCGCGCATGTTCATCGAGCCCAAGCGGCCGGTCACCGCCGATGAGTTGATCCGCGGCATGATCGTGCAGTCAGGCAACGACGCCTGCATTGCGCTTGCCGAGCGCATCGCCGGCTCCGAGGAAGCCTTCGCCGGGATGATGAACCGCGAGGCGGAGCGGTTGGGCATGAAGAATTCAAAATTCATGAATTCCTCGGGCCTGCCCGATCCGCAGCACTACTCGAGCGCGCGCGACCTTTACCTGCTCGCCTCGGCGCTGATCCGCGATTTTCCGGAGCAGTACGCGCAGTACTACTCGCTGCGCGAATACCGCTACAACGGCATCACGCAGCCGAACCGCAACCGCCTGCTGTGGCTGGACGGCACTGTGGACGGCATGAAGACCGGCTTTACCGAAGCGGCCGGCTATTGCCTGGTGGCGTCCTCCAAGCGCGGTCCGCGGCGCCTGCTCTCGGTGCTGCTCGGCTCGACCTCCGAGAGCATGCGCGCTCAGGAATCGCAGAGACTGCTGAACTGGGGTTTTCAGTTCTTCGACGCGGTGCGCCTGTATGGCGGCGGCGCGGCAGTGAAGGAGATCGAAATCTGGAAGGGCGCGAAATCCACGCTGAAAGCGGGATTCCGCAGCGATCTGGTGGTGGCTGTGCCGAAGGGGCAGGGCGAGAAACTGAAGGCCGAGCTGCTGTCCTTGTCGCCGCTGCTGGCGCCGGTCGCCGAAGGCGCGCGCGTTGGCAACCTGCGCGTCACGCTCGATGGCAAGCCGTTGGGGGAATATCCCGTGGTGGCTCTGGAAGCCGTGCCCGAAGCGGGATTTTTCGGACGGGCCTGGGATACACTGAGACTGTGGCTGAAGTAGCGAGGAGTGCATGATTTTTCTGAACGGAAAGTTCATGCCGATCGAAGAGGCGCGGGTGCCGGTGCTCGACCGCGGCTTCATCTTCGGCGACGGCGTCTACGAACTGGTGCCGGTGTATTCGCGCGTGCCGTTCCGCATTGACGAGCATCTGGCGCGCCTCGAGCGCAGCCTTGCCGCGGTGCGCATTCGCAATCCCTATAGCCGCGCCGAATGGTGCGACATCATCCTGCAACTGGTGGCGAAGCAGCCGTTCGAAGACCAGGGCGTTTACTTCCAGGTGACGCGCGGCGTGGCCAGGCGCGACCACGCGTTCCCGAAGGACGTTGCTCCGACGGTGTTCCTGATGTCCAACCCGCTGACCAGCCCGCCGCGGGCGCTGGTCGAAAGCGGCGCCACCGCCGTGACGGCGGTCGACGACCGCTGGCACCACTGCGATATCAAGTCCATCTCGCTGATCGGCAACTGCCTGCTGCGCCAGGTGTCGGCCGATGCGGGCGCGGTCGAAACCATCCTGTTCCGAGACGGCAAGCTTACCGAGGCCTCGGCCTCGAACGTTTTCGTGGTCCGGCGCGGCGTGATCCTGTCGCCGCCCAAGTCGAACCTGATCCTGCCCGGCATTACCTACGACGTGGTGGTGGAGCTCGCGCAGGGAGCAAGCCTGCCGTTCGAATTTCGTGACGTGAGCGAAGCCGAGGTGCGCGGCGCGGACGAGATCTGGGTCACCTCCTCGTCCAAGGAAGTGCTGGCGATCGTAAAGCTGGACGGCAAGCCCGTCGGCGACGGCAAACCGGGGCCCGTATTCCACAAGATGTACGGGTTGTACCAGGAGTTCAAGCGGAAGGTCATGCGTGCCGGAAAGGAAAGACAAGCCGCCTGATCCGGTCGCGGAGGAAAAGTCGCTGGAAGCAGCGACCGCGCTCGCCTTTCCTACCGCGTTCCCGATCAAGATCATGGGGCGTCGGGAGAGCGGCTTCGCCACGGCCGTGATCGAGATCGTGCTGCGGCACGCGCCCGATTTCATGCCGGGCACCATCGAAACCCGCCCCAGCCGCGAAGGCAAGTACATCAGTCTCACCGCCACCATCAATGCCACGTCGCGCGAGCAGCTTGATGCGCTTTACCGGGAGCTTTGCGACCACCCTTCCGTGGTGATGGTGCTGTGATGCTGGTCGCGGAAAAAATCCTGGCGAGAAATCTGGGCTGCGTCGAGTATCTGCCCACTGTCGAAGCCATGCGCGACTTCAACGCGAAGCGCTGCGCATCGACGCCCGACGAAATCTGGCTGCTGGAGCATCCGCCGGTGTACACGCTGGGGCTCGCCGCCGACCCGGCGCATGGGCCGAAAACAGCTTCGGACATCCAGGTGGTGCGGGTCGAGCGCGGCGGCGAAGTCACCTATCACGGTCCCGGCCAGGTGGTGCTGTATACGCTGGTGGATCTCGCGCGCCGCGGCATCAAGGTGAAGCAGTTCGTTTCGATGCTCGAACAGTCGATCATCGAGCTGCTCGGGGGCCGCGCCGAACGCAGAGCGGGCGCACCCGGCGTCTATGTCGATGGAGCCAAGGTCGCGGCAATTGGCATTCGCGTGTCGCGCGGCTGTGCGTTCCACGGCTTGGCGCTGAACGTCGACATGGATCTCGCTCCGTTCGATGCGATTGATCCCTGCGGTTATCCCGGCCTCAAGGTGACGCAGACGAGCGATCTCGGTTTTGATTTCTCGGTGGCAACGGCGGGCTCCCGCCTCGCGGAACTTCTGATCGCGAGGCTCGACCATGCGTGAAGCGGGCGTCAAGGAGAAGGGCGAAAAGAAGACCGCGCGCACACTCGAAAAATACGCCATCAAGATCATGCCGCGCGAAGCGCTGCCCAAGCCGGCGTGGATCCGTGTGAAAGCGCCCGGCGCGAATTCGCGCTTCACCGAGATCAAGCAGATTTTGCGCGAGCAACGCCTGCACACTGTCTGCGAGGAAGCTTCCTGCCCGAACATCGCCGAGTGTTTCGGCAACGGCACCGCGACCTTCATGATTCTGGGCGATATCTGCACGCGCCGCTGCCCGTTCTGCGATGTCGCGCACGGCCGGCCGCTCGCGCCCGATCCCGAGGAACCGGCGCACCTGGCCGAGACCATCGTGCGCCTCAAGCTGCGCTACGTGGTGATCACGAGCGTCGACCGCGACGACCTGAAGGACGGCGGCGCGCAGCATTTCGTGGATTGCATCCGCGCGGTGCGCGCGAAGTCGCCGCGAACGTCGGTCGAAGTGCTGGTGCCGGATTTCCGCGGCCGCCTGGAGCGCGCGCTGGAAGTGCTGGCGGCGGCGCCGCCGGATGTGATGAACCACAATCTTGAAACCGTGCCGCGCCTGTACGGGCGCGCGCGCCCCGGCGGCGATTACGCGCATTCGCTCAAATTGTTCGATTTTTACGGGAAAAACAATCCGGAAATACCAACCAAGTCCGGCCTCATGGTCGGCTTGGGCGAGACCGACGACGAAATCCTCGCCGTGATGCGCGACCTGCGCGCGAACGGCGTGGCCATGCTGACCATCGGCCAATACCTCGCGCCTTCGCCCCACCACCTGCCGGTGGAGCGCTACGTAACTCCGGACACTTTCGCGATGCTCGAGCGCGAAGCCGCGGCGATGGGCTTCCGCCACGCGGCGGTCGGCCCGCTGGTGCGTTCGTCGTACCATGCGGACCAGCAGGCCCACAGCGCCAGCGTCTGATGAGGAGAGAAGCCATGCTCATGCGCACGATTGCCGTACTGTTGCTTTCCTGGACCCTGCACGCCCAGGCGAACCTGGATGCACTGACCAACCAGGATGCGTCTTCCGGCCTCAAGGCGGCGCTCGAGAAGGGCGCCGGTGCCGCGGTCGACCTGCTCGGCAAGACCGACGGCTTCTTCGGCAACGGGGCGGTGAAGATCCCGCTGCCAGACTCGCTGAAGAAGTACGAGAAGCTGATGCACAGCGTGGGCATGGGCAAATACGCCGACGAACTGGTGCTGACCATGAACCGCGCCGCCGAGGCCGCCGTGCCGGAGGCGAAGAAGCTGTTCACGGATTCAATCAAGAAAATGAGCGTGCAGGACGCCAAGGGCGTGCTCACCGGCGGCCCGACCTCGGGCACCGATTACTTCAAGCGCAGCACTACCGACCAGCTGCGCGAGCGCTTCATGCCGATCGTCAAGAAAGCCACCGCCAAGGTGAAGCTCGCGGAGAAGTACAACCAGTACGCGCAGAAGGGCGTGCAGTTCGGCCTGGTGAAGAAGGAGCAGGCCAACCTGGACGACTACGTGACGCAGAAGGCGCTCGACGGCCTGTTCTACATGGTCGCCGAGGAGGAAAAGAAGATCCGCCAGGATCCGGTGAAGGCGGGCAGCGACATCATCAAGAAGGTGTTCGGCGCATTGCAGAAATAGGTTCCAGGACTCAACCCAACGGGAGACAACCATGAAGAAACTCATTGCATTGCTGTGCTGTGCCTTCCTCGCCGGCCCGGTGCTGGCGCAGGACAAGGCCAAGAAGGAACCGAGCGAAAAGCAGAAGGCGCAGCAGGAACGCATGAAGGATTGCAACGCGAAGATGGGCGACAAGAAAGGCGACGACCGCAAGAAGGCGATGAGCTCCTGTCTCAAGGGCGAGCAGCCCGGCGCCTCCGACAAGCAGAAGGCGCAGCAGAACAAGATGAAGGACTGCAACAAGCAGGCGGAAGGCAAGAAGGGCGACGATCGCAAGAAGTTCATGAGCGGCTGCCTGAAGGGCTGACATGAAGCACGCGGCTGCCGGCCTGCTGCTCGCGGGCGCAGCCGCTCTTTTCACTTCCTGCGCCGCCGCGCAGTATCCGGATCGCGCGCTCCGGCTCGTCGTCCCCCAGGCGGCCGGCAGCGCGACCGATGCGGTGGCGCGGATTCTGGCGCCGGAAATGTCCCGGCCGCTGGGGCAGGCCGTGATCGTGGAGAACAAGCCCGGCGGTGCGCTCACCATCGGCATCGACGCCGTCGCCAAGGCGGCGCCCGACGGCTACACCATCGGCATGGGCCCGATCGGCGCGCTGGCGATCACTCGGCACATGGTGGCGAAGCTGCCCTACGACATTGAGCGCGACCTGCAGCCGATCGCACTCGTCGCACGCGGCAACATGATGCTGGCGGTATCCCCTTCGCTGCCGGTGAAATCCGTGAAGGAACTGATCAGCTACGCGAAGAAAAACCCGGGCATGCTGGTCAATGCCTCCTCCAGCAACGGCTCGCCAGGGCACGTCGCCGGCGAACTCTTCAAAACCATGACAGGTGCCGATATCGTCCATGCTCCCTACAAGGGCGGCGCCATGGCGATCAACGACCTGATCGCGGGACATGTGCAGCTGATGTGGGAAAGCCTGAATTCCATCTCGCCCTACGCGCGCTCGGGCAAGGTGAGAGCGCTTGCGGTGAGCGGCGCCAGGCGCTCGCCCGCGTTTCCGGAGCTGCCCACCATCGCCGAAGCGGGCGTTCCCGGCTACGAGGCGAGTACGTGGAGCGGCGTGATCGGCCCGGCCGGCATGCCGCGGCCGGTCGTGGAGAAGCTAAATGCCGCGGTCAATGAGGCGATCCGTTCCCCGCTGTTTGTCGAGCGCTTCGCCCTCATCGGCGACGAGCCGGCGGGTGGCACGCCGGAAGAGTTCGCCGATACCATCCGCCGGGATGCGGCGCGCTGGGGCGAAGTAGTGCGGCGCTCAGGCGCGAAGATCGACTGAGCGCGTTTTGCTATGGGGCGGAAACCGCTTTTACCGAGACGCCGGTAACGCGATGCGCACCCTTGAAATAACCGTCCGGACCCTTGAAGCCCGCCAGAACCATCTTCGTCAGGGATTTGACGTCGATCCGTTGAGTCCTGAAAGCAAAGTTTTTGGCCAATGGAACTTCCGGCTGGCCCGCGGGAGTTACGAAAACCGAGTACGTCCTGCTTGCGACGTCGATGACCATTCGCACGCGATAGACTTTGTTGGACGAATAGCCGAGCGCCTGATCGGCCCGGAAAGAGCCGCCATTGCGCGCGTCGATCATTCCCGAATCGTTGAAACGCACGATGACGGACACATCGGAGGCTGATCCGGGCGCCGCCGCCGAGATCCCCGTGAAGACATCAATCTTGTCGGCCAGCGGCGTGGCGTCGAAAGACACTTCAAAAGACCCCGTCTGTTCCGCCGGCAGATCGAAACTGTTTAAACCCATTGCCGATTCCTGCGTCGCGGGTATCGGGCCCGCCCAGGCGGCGCTAGATATGGAAAGCGCAAGGACGGAAAAAACTGCTTGAAACATGTTCATTGGAATCCTTTATGCGTTGTTAGTGGGCCTGGTCCCAGTTTTCGCCGACACCGACGTCGACGATCAGCGGGACCTCGAGTTTGGCGACGTTCTGCATCAGTTCGCGGACTTTCTCTTTCACTGTCTCGAGCTCTTTTTCGGGAACTTCCAGCACAAGTTCATCGTGTACTTGCATGATGAGTTTTGTCTGTAGATTGGAAGAGTCGAGGAAATTTTGAACTGAAACCATCGCCAGTTTGATCAGGTCGGCGGCGGTGCCCTGCATCGGCGCGTTGATCGCGGCGCGTTCGGCGCCCTGGCGGCGTGCGGGCGAGCCTGAATTGATCTCCGGCAGCCGCAGGCGGCGGCCGAATACGGTTTCGACATAGCCGAGCGAGCGCGCCATTTCCCGCGTCTTGTCCATGAAGCTTTTCACGCCGGGATAGCGGTTGAAGTAGGACTCGATGTAGGCCTGCGCGGTGGCGCGCTCAAGGCCCAGGTTCTGCGCCAGGCCGAAGGCGCTCATGCCGTAGATCAGGCCGAAGTTGATCACCTTGGCTGTGCGGCGCTCGTCCTTGCTGACTTTCTCCAGCGGCACGCCGAACACTTCGGCGGCGGTGGCCTGGTGCACGTCGTGGCCGTGCTCGAAGGCGTGGCGCAGGCCCTTGTCGGCCGACAGGTGCGCCATGATGCGCAGCTCGATCTGTGAATAGTCGGCGGAAATGATCCGGCTGCCGGGCGGGGCGATGAACGCCTCGCGGATGCGCCGCCCCTGCGGCGTGCGGATCGGAATGTTCTGCAGGTTGGGATCGTTGGAGGCAAGGCGCCCGGTAACCGCGGTCGCTTGCGAGTAGGTGGTATGCACGCGGCCGGTGTTCGGATCGACCATGCGCGGCAGCTTGTCGGTGTAGGTGGACTTGAGCTTGGCCAGGCCGCGGTATTCCAGCAGCAGCTTGGGCAGCGGATAGTCGAGCGCGAGTTCGGCCAGCACATCTTCATCGGTCGAAGGCTGGCCCTTCGGTGTTTTCTTCTTGACCGGCAGCTTCTGCTTGTCGAACAGGATCTCGCCGAGCTGCTTGGGCGAGCTCAGGTTGAACGGCTGGCCGGCTGCCTCGTAGGCCTTCTGCTCGATCTCCAGCATTTCCTTGCCGAGCTCGTGGCTCTGCGCGTCCAGCTTCGCGCCGTCGATCAGCACGCCATTGCGCTCCATCTTCATCAACACCGGCATCGCCGGCATCTCGATGCGCTCGTACACGTATTTCAATTTTTCGTCTGCGGAAATTTTCTCGAACAGGACATCATGAATCGCCAGCGTGCAATCCGCATCCTCGGCGGCGTATTCAGTCGCGCGCGCGATTTCCACTCCGGAGAACGGGATCCTGTTGGCGCCCTTGCCGGTGACTTCGTCGTAGGTGATGGTTTTCCAGCCCAGGTGGCGCTGCGCAAGCGTGTCCATGTCGTGGCGCTCGTGCACTTCGTAGACATAGGATTCCAGCAGCGTGTCGTGCGCGATGCCGCCCAGCGCGACGCCGTGATTGGCGAGGATGTGCGCGTCGAACTTGAGGTTCTGGCCGACCTTGCGGTGCCGGCTGCTTTCCAGCCACGGCCTGAGCAGCGTGAGCGCCTTGTCGGCGCCCATCTGGTCCGGCGCACCGGGATACTCATGCGCGAGCGGCAAGTACCAGGCCGTGCCGCCGAAGGCGAACGACATGCCGACCAGCTTCGCCAGCATCGGTTCCAGGCCGGTGGTTTCGGTGTCGAAGCCGACCAGTCCGGCCTGCTCCAGCTGCTTCAGAAAACCGGCGAGTTCCTTTTCATCGTGGAGCGCAAGGTACTTCCGGCGGTCGGGCGATGAAACGGGAGACGACGGAGCCGCTGCGGCGGCGGGCGCCGACGCAGGCGCGGATGCGGGCGCATGGCCCTGAATCTCGCGCAGCATCGTCTTCATGCCGTAGCGCTCGAAAAAAGCAGCCAGTTTCGGCGCGTCGGCGTTCTTTGCCCCCAGGTCATTCAGGCGCACCGGCAGTTCCACGTCGCGCTTGACGGTCAGCAGTTCGCGTCCTTTCGGCAGCCAGTCGAGCGCCTTTCTCAGGTGCTCGCCGACCGCGCCCGGAATCTCGCCCGCATGCGCGATGACATTGTCGAGCGAGCCGTATTTCTGGATCCATTTCGCCGCGGTTTTCGGCCCGACTTTCTCGACGCCAGGCACGTTGTCCACCGCATCCCCGGTGAGCGAGAGGTAGTCGACGATCTGCGCCGGCATGACGCCGAACTTCCGCAACACGCCGTCCGGGTCCAGTTTCTCGTTCGACATGGTGTTGACCAGCGTCACGCGCTCGCCCACCAGCTGCGCGAGGTCCTTGTCGCCGGTCGAAATGATGCAGCTCCAGCCCTCGCGCTTGGCATCCTCGGCGAGCGTGGCGATCACGTCGTCGGCCTCCACGCCGGATATTGTCAGCACCGGCCAGCCGAGCGCAGCCACCGCTTCCTTCAGCGGTTCGATCTGCGCGGCCAGGTCTTCCGGCATCGACGGACGGTTCGCCTTGTACTGCGGATAGGCGTCGTCACGGAAGGTTTTTCCCTTGGCGTCGAAGACGCAGGCGCGCGCCGCCGCCGGATAGTCGGCGGCGAGCCGCCGCAGCATGTTGATCACGCCGTGGATCGCGCCGGAGGGCTCGCCAGCGGGGCTCTTCAGCTCCGGCAGCGCGTGGAAAGCGCGGTACAGGTAGGACGAACCGTCGACCAGCAGGAGCGTGTTTTCCATCGAGGGCGCATCTTACCCGGCTGGTGCGGCGCACTATCGGCGCTATCGCGGTGGGGTAGAATCCCGCCATGCGCCGTATCCTCTTTTTCCTCTTGTCGGCCGCTGCCGCGGGCGTGCTGGCACAGGACCGCCCGCCCAGGCTCGAGCCGTTGCCGGAAGCGCCGCTGCCGACGATCCGCGATGGCGCGGAGGATCCGCGCGTGCGCATCGCACCGCAGGAAGGCGACAAGATTGAGGAAGTGCGCGACGGCGGGCGCGTGGTGCTGATGAAAGTCACGCCGCCCAACGGCATACCGTACTACCTGAGCGATCCGCTTGGCTCCGGCAACTGGTCGCGCAGCGACGCGCTCGATCCCGGCGTGCGGGTGCCGATGTGGGTTATCAAGACCTTCGACTGAAGCAGTTGATCCTGCTTGTCGGTTTTCACCCCAGTTTCTGAAAGCCAGCTGGCCGGCTGGCTGAAGACCTATTCGGTCGGCGCGCCGACGATGCTGGAGCCGATTGCCGCTGGCATCGAGAACACCAACTACTTCGTCACCACCAGCCAGGGCCGCTACGTGCTGACGCTGTTCGAGCGCCTGCCGGCGGCCGAACTGCCGTTCTACCTGGAGCTGATGGTGCACCTCGCGCGCCACGGCATTCCCTGCCCGGCGCCGATCGCTGGCCTGGACGACCGCTATCTTTCCAGCCTGAACGGCAAGCCGGCGGCGCTGGTTACGCGACTGGAGGGAAAGCCGGTCGACAACCCGAGCGCCGCCGACTGTGCGGAGCTCGGCGGGCTGCTGGCGCGCATGCATCTCGCGGCCCGCTCCTACGGCGGCTTCCTGGAGAATCCGCGCGGCCCGAGATGGTGGCGCCGCGCCGCGGCCGAGGTGCGGCCGTTCCTCGACGCGCCGCGCGCCGCGCTGCTGGACGGGGAATTGCAATTCCAGTCGCAGCAGCGCTTTCCGGACTTGCCGCGCGGGGCGGTGCATGCGGATCTGTTTCGCGACAACGCGATTTTCCGTGCCGGCCGGGTCAGCGGCGTCTTCGATTTCTACTTTGCCGGCACCGACTGCTACGTCTACGACCTCGCGGTCTGCGTCAACGACTGGTGCCTCGCGGATCCGGAGCGCGACCGGCGGCTGGACGCGCCGCGCACGCAGGCGCTGCTGGGCGCCTATGCGGCGGCGCGCCCGCTGCAGGCGGCCGAACGCGAGGCCTGGCCGGCGATGCTGCGCGCGGCGGCGCTGCGCTTCTGGCTGTCGCGCCTGCACGACTTGCACCTGCCGCGCAGCGGAGAGCTGGTGAAGGTGCACGATCCGGAGCATTTCCGCGAGATCCTCGCGCTTCGCGCTGCGCAGGACGCGCAGGCGCCCCTGGCCTAGCCGCATGCGTGCCAACCGACTGAACGCCGTCGCGGGGCTGCGCTGGATCACCGAGGCGTTCTCGATATACCGCGTCGCGCCGTTGCGCCAGCTGATATTCAATCTCGCGTTCCTGCTGGCGTTGGCGCTGGCGCTGTCGATTCCCGTGATTGGTTTCGCGCTGGTCTGGCTGCTGATCCCCGCGTTGATGGTGGGACCGCATGCGATCGCGCGCATGGCCTCGCGCGGCACGGCGCCGGGGCCCGTGCTGCTGCTGTCCGGCTTTCGCCACCACTTTACGGCGCAGCTGCGGCTCGGTGGCGTTTATCTCGCCGGCATGGCGCTGGTACTTGCCGCATCCGCGCTCGCCGACGGGGGAGGCTTTGCGCAGGGCATGCTCGGCGTGACCCAGGTCGAATTGGAAGACCTGCAGAGCCCCGCGGTGCAGAACGCGATGCTGGTGGTGGCGGGGTTGCAGACGCTGATGCTGGCGGCGCTCTGGTATGCGCCGCTGCTGGTGGCGTGGAAGGGAGTCGATTTTCTGAAGGCGGTGTTCTTCAGCGCCGCCGCCGCGCTGATCAACTGGCGCGCGTTTCTTGCCTACAGCATCGGCATGGCGCTGCTGTTCGCATTCGTGCTGATACTGGCGCTCGCCGGCGCGATGCTGTTCGGCGGCACGCGCGCGCTGCAGGCCAACTCGGCTGCGTTTGCCGTTCTCTGGACGCTGCTGCCGGTGTGGTTCGCGAGCTCCTTTCTGAGCTACCGCGACGTATTTGAAGCTGAAAACTCCACAGGCGTGGAACCGCCCAAATCACCTACAATCCCGCCATGAAAACGCTGGATCTGCCAGAGCTCTCCGCCGGCGCAGCGCCCGAATTCATCGACGCCGCGAGCGCCAAGGCCTGGCTGGAAAACGTGCCGCTGGCGAATGTCGCCGCGGCCCAACACCAGCTGTTCACCCAGCTGCAGGAGTTCAACCGCTTCGAGGCCAAGGCGACCAGCCGGCTGGCGGCGCTGGAGGCGGTACGCGAGGCGGTGCAGTTCGTGGAAATTGAGCAGGCGCGCCGCTTCACCAACCGCGCGTTGCCGATGGCCGAAGCCGAAAGCGCGGTGTTCGACGAAACGCTCGCGCTGTGGGAGGAAATGCATCTGGGCTACCTGCGCTGCCTGCAGGCGGTGATCGCAGATGAACCCGGCATGCGCGATCAGGCGGGCATGGTCTGCCAGCGCGCGCTCGCCTACACCGGGCTGAAGATGTTCCATTACCACCGCGCCTACCGGCAGGTGCCGGCGCGCGAATGGCGCGCGCTGCACGAGGGCTACGTGCGTGCCGAGGAACTCGGCGTGGCCGAGGATGCCGTCAAGGACTATCTCAACCGCGATGTCAACGACACTTCGGCGCGCATCGCCTACATGCGCGCGCTTCTGCTCGGCATGGCGAACCCCAACGAGCTGAGCCAGCGCCAGCTCACGTTTGTCGCCTTCCTGCTCGAGCGCTGGGCCGAGAAGGTCGAGATCTCCGTCGAGGCGCCACAGGAGGACATTCCGCCCCTGATCGTCGATCTCGAGAGCGAAATCTGTCCCGAGCGAGAGGGCGCGGCGGCAGCCGCGCCGCGCTACCTGGAGGTCAAGCGCCTCGCCAAGAGCCTGCGCAACCGGATTGGTCTCTTGCGCAAGGGCGAATCGCCGGCCAAGCTCGCGCTGGGCGAGGACTGCGTGCAGCCTTCCTGCGAGCAGTTGCTTGTCTTCCTGTACCGCCAGTGGTGCCAGGCGATGCAGCCGCGCGCCGCGGAGCGCAAGCGCAGCGCCGATCCGGCGCAGGCCTGCAACGATCTGGTCGCCATCCACTATTACGTTTCCGGGCACGTGTTCAAGCAGCCTGGCGAAGCCAAGGAGCTCACCTCGGCGCAGCGCGACCAGATCGCGGCCTTCGGCCGTGTCAGCACGCGCGACGAGGATGACTACAGCGTGGTGCACGGCTACCTGCTGGAGGACTGGCAGATCGAGGACGAAAGCTCGCAAGGCCTGAAGATGGTGCGCCGTGCCAACAATCCCGACAATCCCGGCAAGCGCTACTCGCTTGGCCAGCTGATCGGGGTTCGCCCCGGGGACAGCAAGAATTTCAACCTGGGGCAGATCCGCTGGCTGATGCAGAACGACGCCGGCGACCTCTACGCCGGGGTGCGGCTGCTGCCGGGCCTGCCTGCCGCTACCGCCGTGCGGCTGACCGGCCTGAATGTGATGGGCGCCAAGTACGTGCAGGCGCTGTCGCTGACGGCGGTCGGGGCGCTCAACGCGCCGCCCTCGCTGGTGCTGCCCGCGGGCTGGTTCAAGCCCAAGCGCGTGGTCGAGGTATACGTCGAAGGCCACATCCGGGTGCGGCTGACCGAACTGATCGATCGCGGCAGCGATCACGAGCGCTGTTCCTACGAAATGGTCAGCTGATGTCCGCGCCCACGGCGGCCGGCGCGCCTGGTACGGGCGCGGCACCGACCGGCATCACGCTGCACCAGAAATCGCGCCTGCTGGAGATCGCGTTCGCCGACGGCAAGACCTTCAGGCTGCCCTACGAATTCCTGCGCGTGCAGTCGCCCTCGGCGGAAGTGCGCGGCCACGGCCCGGGGCAGGAAGTGCTTCAGGTCGGCAAAAGCAGCGTGGAAATCCGCTCGCTCGATCCGGTTGGCTCCTACGCGGTGCAGCCGGCGTTCTCCGACGGCCACGCGACCGGCATCTATTCCTGGGAATACCTGCACCATCTCGGAGAGAACCAGGACCGGCTGTGGGCCGAGTACCTCGACAAGCTGGCCAAGGCTGGCGCCAGCCGTGACTGACACCCACTTCGGTTTCGAGCGCGTCGCCGAGGCGGAAAAGGCAAAGCGCGTCGAGGAAGTCTTCGACCAGGTCGCGCAGCGCTACGACCTGATGAACGACCTGATGTCCTTCGGCCTGCACCGGTTGTGGAAGGCGTTCGCGGTGTCGGTCGCCCGCGTGCGCGCCGGCGAGCGGGTGCTCGACGTCGCCTCGGGCAGCGCCGACCTGGCGCGCGCTTTTGCCGCGCGCGGCGCCGAAGTCTGCATCAGCGACATCAACGGACCGATGCTCGCGCGCGGCCGCGACCGGATGGCGGACGCCGGCCGCCTCGCGCCCGCGGTGCAGTGCGACGCGGAGCGGCTGCCGTTCCGAAGCGCGAGCTTCGATTGCGTCAGCGTCGGCTTCGGCCTGCGCAATATGACGCACAAGGATGCCGCGCTGGCCGAGATGACCCGGGTGCTCAAGCCGGGCGGGCGGCTGCTGGTGCTGGAGTTCTCGCAGGTGTGGAAGCCGCTGCAAAAACCCTACGATCTGTATTCCTTCCGCGTATTGCCCTGGCTGGGCGAGCGGGTGGCGGGCGATGCCGCGGCCTACCGCTATCTGGCCGAATCGATCCGCATGCACCCGGACCAGCCGGCGCTGGCGGCAATGCTGGAACACGCTGGGTTGGAACGTGTCGAATACTTCAACCTGGCCGCCGGCGCAGTTGCGGTGCATCGCGGCTTCAAACTCCTGTAGGATTGCTGACACCAGGCTGACTAGGCTTGACTGGAGATACCCCATGAAAAAAATCTTTCTCGGATTTGCCACCGCGCTGTTGTGCGTGGCCTTCATCGCCACCGACGCCAGCGCGGCGTCGCGCCTCGGCGGCGCCCGTTCGCTCGGCACGCAGCGCAACGTCACCAGCGCGCCGCCCTCGGCCGCACCGGCCAAGCCGGCGCAAGCCGCGCCCGCCGCGGCTCCCGCCGCAGCGCAGCCGCAGCCGGCGAGCGGCTTCGCGCGCTGGGCGCCGTTGCTGGGCGGCCTGGCGCTCGGCGGCGCGCTCGGCTGGCTGATGGGCGCAAACGGCATGGGCGGCATGATGGTCGGCTTGCTGCTGGTGGGATTGCTGGTGTTCGCGGGGATTTTCATCGTGCGCCTGCTGACGCAGAAGCGCGGCGAGGCACCGCAGCGCTTCCAATACGCTGGCATGGGCAGCGAAACCGTCGCTGCCCCGCCGCCGTCGCAAGCGGTCGGTTTCGAGGCGCCGCAGTCCGTGGCTGTCCGCTCGAACGTGCCGGACGGTTTCGACGTCGCCGGCTTCCTGAAAGGCGCCAAGCTCAACTACATGCGCCTGCAGATCGCCAACGATCAGGGCAACCTGGAGGAACTGCGCGAGTTCACCAGCGACCAGCTGTTCGAGGAACTGAAGAAGGACCTGGTCGGCCGCGGCAACGTGAAGCAGCAGACCGACGTGCTGGCGCTGAACGCCGACCTGCTGGAAGTCGTCACCGAGGGCGACAAGCACTGGGCGAGCGTGCGCTTCTCCGGCAGCCTGCGCGAAGCGCCCGGCGAAGCGCCGCAGGGCTTCGAGGAGGTCTGGAACCTCGCCAAGCCGGTCAGCGGCGCGGGCGGCTGGCAACTCGCCGGCATCCAGCAGATGCATTAATCTTCCAGCCTGGCAATGACAAAAGGCCACCTCAGGGTGGCCTTTTCTTTTCTCAGGTTATGAAATTCGAGCCGCCCTTCGCCGCCGCCTTGAATTACCTGCTCGACGCCGAGCCCTGGGCGCGCGAGCGCTTGCTGCCGTTCGCGGGCGAAGTGCTCGAATTGCGCGCGCCGCCGCTGCCAGCGCTGCGCTTTGCGGTGGCCGCCGACGGCCGGCTGGCGCCGGCGGCTGCCGGCGCGACCGCCTCGCTTGTCATCACCGCCGGGCCCGGCGCGCCCGCCGCCGCGATGCAGGGCGAAGAACAGCTGCTGCGCGCGGTCGAAGTCTCGGGCAACGCGCGCCTGGCGAGCGAAGTGATGTTCCTGTTCCGCCATCTGCGCTGGGATGGAGAGGAGGCGGCCGCCAGGATCGTCGGCGATGTCGCCGCGCACCGGGTGGCAGGCTTCGCACGTGGCGTCGCAGCATGGCACGCCGACGCAGCGCGCCGCGTCGCTGAAAACCTGGTCGAGTATGCGACGGAGGAAAAGCGCGTGCTGGTAACACGCGGCGAGCTGGATGAGGTTGCCGCCAGCCATGCCCGGCTACGCGACGGCCTGGAGCGGCTGGAAAAGCGCATCGATCGAATCGCAGTAAAAAGCGCGCGCTGAGATGGGCAACTTGTTCCGCATTCTTCGGATCCTGAATGTAGGGCTGCGCTATCAGCTCTACCGCTTCATTCCCCGTTTCGCCGGCGGTCCCGATCCGCGCAGAGGAGAACGGTTGCGCCAGGCGCTGGAAACGCTGGGGCCGATCTTCGTCAAGTTCGGCCAGTTGCTGTCCACGCGGCGCGACCTAGTGCCGCTGGACATCGCCGACGAGCTGGCCAAACTGCAGGATCGGGTGCCGCCGTTTGCCTTCGAGTTGGCTGCCGCGGAAATTGAAAATTCATTCGGCAAGACCATCAAGGAGCTATTCAATAATTTCGAAAATCAACCCATTGCCAGCGCTTCGGTCGCGCAGGTCTACGTCGCGAGCCTGAAGGACGGCACCGAAGTCGCGGTCAAGGTGCTGCGCCCCGCCGTGGAACGCGCGATCGCCAGGGACGTGCTGCTGCTGCAGACGGCAGCGGGCCTGCTGGAGCGGTTGTGGGTGGACGGGCGGCGGCTCAAGCCGCGCGAAGTGGTGGCCGAGTTCGCGCGCCACCTGGAGGAAGAGCTGGATCTGGTGCGCGAGGCGGCCAACGCCTCGCTGTTGCGGCGAAATTTTCTCGATTCGCCGCTGCTCGCGGTGCCGCAGGTGCACTGGGACTATTGCGCGCGGCGCGTGATGGTGATGGAACGCATGCACGGCACGCCGGTATCGCAAATCGGCGTCCTCAGGCAGAAGAACATCGACATCCCGGCGCTGGCGCGGGCGGGCGTGGAGATTTTTTTTACCCAGGTGTTCCGGGATGGTTTTTTCCATGCCGACATGCACCCCGGAAACATTCTGGTTTCGGACGACGGCAAGTACGTCGCCCTGGACTTCGGCATCATGGGCACGCTGTCCGAGACCGATAAAAGCTACCTCGCGCAGAATTTCCTCGCCTTCTTCAACCGTGACTACCGGCGGGTGGCGCTGGCGCACCTGGATGCCGGCTGGGTGCCCGCCGGCACGCGGCTGGACGATTTCGAGGCCGCGATCCGCGCCGTCTGCGAGCCGATCTTCGCGCGGCCGCTGAAGGAGATCTTTTTCGGCAGGCTGCTGCTGCGGCTGTTCCAGACCTCGCGCCGTTTCAATGTCGAAATCCAGCCGCAGCTGGTGTTGTTGCAGAAGACGCTGCTCAACATCGAGGGGCTGGGACGCGAGCTCGACCCGGACCTCGACCTGTGGCAGACCGCCAAGCCGTTCCTCGAGCGCTGGATGAGCGAGCAGCTGGGCTGGCGCGGCCTGCTGCGCACGCTCAGGCGCGAGGCGCCGGCCTGGTCGCAGACCCTGCCCGCGATCCCCCGCCTGGTGCATCGCCTGCTGGCCGAGGACCGCATCGGCCAATTGGAAGCGGCGCTGCAGCGCCTCACGGAGCAGGGCCGCCGGCGCAATCAGCTGCTCGCGGCGCTGGTGGTTGTCGGCGCCGCCCTGCTGGGGATATTGCTGCTCCTGTAAACTGCGCGCGTGTTGATCGCATTCGTCGTCCTGTATCTGATCGTCACGATCGCCATCGGCCTGTGGGCCGCCAGGCGCGTCCACAGCGCCAGGGATTACGTGGTGGCCGGCAGGAGTTTGCCGCTGTACATGAATACCGCCACGGTATTCGCCACCTGGTTCGGCGCCGAAACGGTGCTTTCGGTTTCGGCGGAATTCGCCAGGAGCGGCATGGGCGGCATCATCGCCGACCCTTTCGGCTCGTCGTTCTGCCTGGTCATCGTGGCGCTGTTCTTCGCGCGCGCGTTCTACCGCATGGACCTGCTCACCATCGGCGACTTCTACCGCAAGCGCTACGGACGCGCGATGGAACTGGGCACCAGCGTCATCATCAGCATTTCATACCTAGGCTGGACCGCGGCGCAGCTGACCGCGCTGGGCCTGGCGTTCTCCACGCTCACCGACGGCGCCATTCCCCTGCACACCGGGATCATCCTCAGCGCCGCGGTGGTGCTGGGCTACACCATCTGGGGCGGCATGTGGTCGGTGGCGATGACCGACCTGTTCCAGTCAGTGATGATCATCGTCGGCGTGGTGCTGATCGCGTGGGTGGTCGGCGACATGGCGGGCGGTCCGGCGAAGGTCATTGCCGCCGCCTCCGAGGCGGGCCGCTTCGAATTCTGGCCAAAGGCGGGCACCAAGGAGTGGCTGGCGTTCGGCACGGCCTTCCTGACGCTGGCGATCGGCTCGATCCCGCAGCAGGACATCTTCCAGCGCGTGACTTCCGCCAAGAACGAGAAGACCGCGGTGCTCGGCACTATTCTTGGCGGCGCGGTCTATTTCAGCTTCGCGTTCGTGCCGATCTACATCGTCTATGCGGGCCTGCTTGTCGATCCCTCGCTGGTCAAGCTGCTGTCGACCGAGGATGCGCGCGAGATGCAGCAGATACTTCCCTCGTTCATTCTCAGCCAGACGCCGCTATGGATCCAGGTACTGTTCTTTGGCGCGCTGCTGTCGGCGATCCTGTCCACCGCCAGCGGCGCGATCATCGCGCCGACCTCGCTGTGCACGGAAAACATCATCAAGCCGCATTTTCCGAGGATGAGCGACCGGCAATTCCTGCTGACGTTGCGCCTGGTGCTGGTGTCCTTCACGCTGGCGGCATTGCTGTTCGCGCTCAACTCGAAGAAGACGATGTACGACATGGTGCAGAGCGCGTACACCGTAACGCTGGTGAGTGCCTTCGTGCCGCTGGCGGCCGGCGTCTTCTGGAAGCGCGCCAACAACGTCGGCGCAATCATGTCAGCAATATTCGGGCTGGTGGCCTGGCTGGCAGCGGAGATGCTGGCGGGCGATGCGACCGTGCCGCCGCCGCTGGTCGGCCTCGGCTTCTCGATTTTCGGCATGGTGATGGGCTCGTTCATTCCGCGCGAGCACGCCGCGGCAAGCAAAGGCTAGCTTGCGCGAGTCGTCGCTCGCTCGTTTCTATTTCGTCGTCTACGTCGTACTCGTTGTCTACGCGTCGCTGTATCCGCTGTCGGGATGGCGCGATTCCGGCGGCTCGGCGTTCGCTTTTCTCATCGCACCGTGGCCGCGCTATGTCACCGCGTTCGACCTTGGCGCCAACTTCTTCGGCTATCTGCCGTACGGCTTGCTGTGCGTGCTCGCGCTGCGGCCGCGACTGCGGCCCGCCGCCGCGGTGCTGCTCGCGGTGGCCAGCGCGGCGACGCTCTCGCCCGCGCTCGAGGCGGTGCAGAGTTTCCTGCCGGCGCGCATTGCTTCGAATGTCGATGTCATCACCAATGTCGCCGGCGCCGCCTGCGGCGGCCTTGCCGGCGCCTGGCTGGCGCCGGGCCTGCTGGAGGGGCCGCTGCGGCGGCTGCGCGCAGAAGCGGTGGCTGCCGGCACCGCCGCCGATCTCGGCCTGACGCTGCTCGGCCTGTGGCTGTTCGCCCAGCTCAACCCGGCGACGCTGCTGTTCGGCACCGGCGACCTGCGAGACCTGTTCAGCGGCGCGGTGGGGGAGCGCCACACCGCGGAACTATTCGTTTCCGTCGAGGCCGTGACCACGGCGGCGAACCTCGCGGCGGTGGCGCTACTGGCCTCGGCGGGAGTGAGGGAGGGTGCACCGGTGCGCCGGCTGGTGGCCGCATTGATCGTGGTCGCACTGGTGGTGAAGACCTTTGCGTTCGCGATCCTGATGCATGCCGAACACGTGCTCGCCTGGCTGACGCCCGGTGCGCTGCTGGGCCTTGCGGCGGGCTCGGCGCTCGCCTTGACGGCAATGCGCTTGCCGAGCACCGCGCGCCTGGCGCTGGCTGCGGCGCTGCTGATGACGGCGACCGTGCTGGTCAATCTTTCCCCGCCGAACCCGTATTTCGCGGCGACGCTGAAAGTCTGGGAACAGGGCCACTTCCTAAACTTCAACGGCCTGACGCGCCTGGTGTCGGCAGCGTGGCCGTTCGCGGCGCTGGTCTACCTGGTTTATCTCGCCTCAGCGCGTCTGCGAGAGCCGGTCCGGTAAAATCGCCCGATGTCGTACTACGAACGGCACATATTCTTCTGCTGCAACCAGCGCGAGGGCAATGACCGGCCTTCCTGCAACGCCAAGGGTGCGTCAGCAATGCGCGATTACGCCAAGCAGCGCGTCAAGGAATTGGGTATTGCGGGTGAAGGCAAGCTTCGCGTCAACCAGGCCGGCTGCCTGGACCGCTGTGAAGAGGGTCCGTGCATCGTGGTCTATCCGGATGCGGTCTGGTACACCTACATCGATCGCGCCGACATCGACGAAATCATCGAGCAGCACCTGCAGCAGGGCCGTATCGTCGAACGGCTTCGTATCTAATGCGTGCCGTTACCCGGCGCGAACTGATCGCGGGTCCGGCGGGAAAAATAGAATGCGTGATCGATGAGCCGGAAGGACGGACATCGCGCGGCGTCGCGCTCGTCGCGCATCCGCATCCACTGTTTGGCGGAGCGCTGGACAACAAGGTGGCGCAGACGCTGGCGCGCGCGTTCGTCGAGCTGGGCTACACGGCATGGCGGCCAAACTTCCGCGGTGTCGGCGCCAGCGAAGGCACGCACGACGAGGGACGGGGAGAGGTCGAGGATCTGGCGGCGGTACTCAAGCATGTGGGTGCCGAAAAACCCGTGCTCGCCGGTTTTTCATTCGGTGCCGCGGTCCAAACCAAACTCGCGCAACTCGTCAAGCCGGAACGCATGGCGCTGGTCGGCGTCGCAGTAAAGCACCTGGAAGCATTGCCGGTACCCGCAGATACGATCCTGATCCACGGCGAAGAGGACACCACTGTACTGCTCACCGACGTGCTCGCCTGGGCGAAGCCGCAGGACCTGCCGGTGGTGGTGGTGCCCGGCGCGGACCATTTCTTCCACCGCCGCCTGAATATCCTGCGCGCCATCATCGCCAACAACTGGAAGCAAGGATAGGCATGCTGCTGGTCAAATCTCTGCACATCATCTTCATGGTGACCTGGATGGCCGGCCTCTTCTACCTGCCGCGCCTGTTCGTCTACCACGCGCAAGCCGACGACCGGATCTCGCTCGACCGTTTCAAGATCATGGAGCGCAAAGTGTTCTGGGGCATCGCCACGCCGGGCGCGGTGCTGACGATCTTCTTCGGCCTGTGGCTCTGGCTCGGCTGGTTCCAGGGCGCCGGCCTGTGGCTGCACGCCAAGCTCTGCCTGGTCGCGGTGCTCGTGGGCTACCACGTCTGGTGCGGCAAGCTGCTGTTGGATTTCCGGCACGAGCGCAACACGCACGGCCACGTCTGGTACCGCTGGTTCAACGAGTTCCCGGTCCTGGTCCTTGCCGCGATCGTCCTGCTCGTCGTCTTTAAACCGCAGTAGTGGAACATTTTTTCGCCTCAGCGCCGCGCGGCCTCGAGCCACTGCTGGCCGCCGAGCTCACTTCGCTGGGCGCGCAGAATCCCGCCGCCGTGGCCGGTGGGGTGGCGTTTTCAGGCGATTGGCGCGTCTGCTATGCGGCCAATCTCTGGTCGCGCCTGGCCTCGCGGGTGCTCTGGCGCGTCGCCGAGTTCAACTACACCGACGAGACCGACCTGCACGAGGCGGCGCGCAAGGTGGACTGGATGCGCTACTTCACCGTGGAGCGCACGCTGCGGGTCAACGTGTCGGCGCAGAAGAGCCCGCTGACCAGCCTGGATTTCGCCACGCTGCGCATCAAGGACGCAGTCTGCGACCGCTTCCGCGAAACCGTCGGCAGCCGGCCGAACATCGACCGCGCCAATCCGGACGTGCGCGTGCATGCCTTCCTCGAATCCGCGCGCGGCGCGTTCTACCTCGACACCTCGGGCGAACCGCTTTTCAAGCGCGGCTGGCGCGCCGGCGCGGGCGAAGCGCCGCTGCGCGAGAACCTCGCCGCGGGCATCGTCATGCTGTCGGGCTGGAAGCCGGACGAACCGCTGTTGGATCCCATGTGCGGTGGCGGCACGCTGCTGGTCGAGGCCGCGGCGATGGCCAGGGGCAGGGCGCCCGGCGCCAGCCGCCGCTTCGGCTTCGAGAAATTGAAGGTGTTCGAGAATTCAGTCTGGGAGAGCGTCAAGAAGGATTCCCTGAAACCCGGCAATCCCCCCAGGAACCTGCAGATTTTCGGCAGCGATAACGATCCGCGCGTGCTGGGCGACGGGCGGCGCAACGTCGCCGCCGCGGGCGTGGACCGCTGGGTAAAGCTCGAACTGGTCGACATTCTCGATCGCCCGGCGCCCGCGGCCGCTGGCGTGATGATCGCCAACCCGCCCTACGGCGAGCGCATCGGCTCCAAGGAAGAACTGGCGGAGTTCTATCCGAAGCTGGGCAGCGCGCTTAAGAAGAACTATCCCGGCTGGCGCTGCCACTTCTTCACCGCTGACATGCGGCTGCCGAAGCTGATGCGCCTGCAGCCCTCGCGCCGGGTGCCGCTGTTCAATGGCGCGCTCGAATGTCGCCTGTTCGAAATCGCCATCGTCGCCGGCAGCAACCGCCGCTAGCGGGTGCGCCCATGTGTACTGACAGCGTCTAACGTGACGAGAAGCGTGCGTACCCTTGCGCAATGCTCTGACCGGCTCGACCCGGAATCATGATTTTTGTGGAACAGCCACGAATGCGAATCACCATGTGTCGGACAAACCAGAGACGTCCCTCGGCAATCGATTCGACCCGCGCCCACGGAATAAACAAAGGCGGAGTAAGGAAGCGAAATAGGAAAAGTACCCTAATAAGAAATCCCGTCTCGCCCACCGTGAAGAACAAACAATTACGATAACCGACGGGAAACCGGGAGGAAGCTCCAACGGAACCGGAAGTAAATCTGAAACGCTCGCCTTCTATTGTCTCAGTTGACCGGAAACGAGCCGCCAGGCCCGGCCAGCCGGCAAGATTGGAAAGCAGAGCGCCAATACCGAACCACATGGCCGCAAAGAAAAGTAAAAACCATAGCGGCTCAAGCAGGGCGTTCGACGGTGCGGACATGAGTGAGAATGGACCCGAAAATTGCGAGCACCAATACGTTAGACGCGGAGAGGACGAAAAGCAATTCCACCTCCGCAAATGGGAAAGGGCGCTTGCGCGCCCTTTTTTCTATTCGTCCTGCCGTTGCGGCTAGACGATGTCGAGGTGCTCAAGGCCCTTGGTGAGGTCCTTGTCCTTTGAGTCCTTGCCGTGCAGCTTGATGTTGAGGCGGACTTCGTTGGTCGAGTCGGCGAAGCGCAGGGCGTCTTCGTAACTGATGCGGCCGGCCTCGAACAGGTCGAACAGCGCCTGGTCGAAGGTCTGCATGCCGAGTTCGCGCGACTTCTTCATGATTTCCTTGATGCCGTGGATCTCTCCCTTGAAGATCAGGTCGCTGATCAGCGGGGAGTTGAGCAGCACTTCGATCGCGGCGGCGCGGCCCTTGCCTTCCTTCAGCGGGATCAGGCGCTGCGAGATCACCGCTTTCAAGTTCAGCGACAGGTCCATCAGCAGCTGGTGGCGGCGCTGCTCGGGGAAGAAGTTGATGATGCGGTCCATCGCCTGGTTGGAGTTGTTGGCGTGCAGCGTGCCGAGCGCCAGGTGGCCGGTTTCGGCGAACGCCACGGCGTGCTCCATGACCTCCATCTCGCGGATCTCGCCGATCAGGATCACGTCGGGCGCCTGGCGCAGGGTGTTCTTCAGCGCCGATTCCCAGGAGTCGGTATCCACCCCGACTTCGCGCTGGGTGATTACGCAGTTCTTGTGCGGATGCACGTACTCGACCGGATCCTCGATGGTGATGATGTGGCCGTGCGAGTTCTCGTTGCGGTAACCGATCATCGCCGCCAGCGAGGTGGATTTGCCGGAGCCCGTGCCGCCGACGAACAGCACCAGGCCGCGCTTGGTCATGGCGACGTCCTTCAGCACCGGCGGCAGCTTGAGGTCGTCAAAGTTCGGGATCGAGGTGGTAATGACGCGCATCACCGCGCCAACCTGGCCCTGCTGGATGAAGCAGTTGACGCGGAAGCGGCCGATGCCGGCAGGGGCGATGGCGAAGTTGCATTCCTTGGTCGACTCGAACTCCGCCGCCTGCTTGTCGTTCATGACCGAGCGCACCAGCATCGCGGTGTGCTGGGCATTGAGCGCCGTCTGCGACACCGGGGTCATCTTGCTGTCGATCTTCATCGCCGGCGGAAAGCCCGCGGTGATGAAAAGGTCCGAACCCTTCTTCGCGAGCAGCGCGCGCAGAAGGTCGTAGATGAATTTGACTGCCTGCTCGCGTTCCATGTGCGTTACCCCGCGAAGTTGTCTTTGTTGGCGGCCTTGCCGCGCGCCTCGGCCATCGAGACGATGTTGCGTTTCACCAGATCCTGCAGGTTCTGGTCGAGCGTCTGCATGCCGAGTTGCGCGCCGGTCTGGATCGAGGAGTACATCTGCGCGATCTTGTTCTCGCGGATCAGGTTGCGGATCGCCGGCGTGCCGACCATGATTTCGTGCGCGGCGCAGCGGCCATGGCCGTCCTTGGTCTTCAGCAGCGTCTGCGAAATGATGGCGCGGATCGACTCCGAGATCATCGCGCGGATCATTTCCTTCTCGGCCGCCGGGAACACGTCCACGATCCGGTCGATGGTCTTCGCCGCTGACGAGGTATGCAGCGTGCCGAACACCAGGTGGCCGGTTTCCGCGCCCGAGAGCGCGAGGCGGATGGTTTCCAGGTCGCGCATCTCGCCGACCAGGATCACGTCCGGGTCTTCGCGCAGCGCGCTGCGCAGCGCGTTGGAGAACGACAGCGTGTGCGGCCCGACCTCGCGCTGGTTGATCAGGCACTTCTTCGATTCGTGCACGAACTCGATCGGGTCCTCGATGGTGAGGATGTGGCCTTCCTCGTTCTCGTTCTTGTGGTTGACCATCGCCGCGAGCGTGGTGGACTTGCCCGATCCGGTCGGCCCGGTCACCAGCACCACGCCGCGCGGCTGGTCGGCGAGATCCTTGAAGATTTTCGGGCACTTCAGATCTTCCAGCGACAAGATCTTGGAGGGAATCGTCCGCAGCACCGCCGCGGCGCCGCGGTTCTGCACGAAGGCGTTGACGCGAAAGCGCGCGAGATTCGGAATCGCGAACGAAAAGTCGCATTCCAGGTTTTCTTCGTAGAACTTGCGCTGCCCGTCGTTCATGATGTCGTACAGCATGGAGTGCACGTCCTTGTGCTCCATGGCGGGCAGGTTGATGCGCTTGATGTCGCCGTGCACGCGGATCATCGGCGGCAGGCCCGACGACAAGTGCAGGTCGGAAGCCTTGTTCTTGACGACAAAGGCAAGCAATTCAGTGAGATCCATTACAATTCCCCGGATAGCGAACGGACAAAGTATGCGGGCAATCGATGACAACTTGCAAGCTGTGCGACAGCGCATTTCCAGCGCTGCGGCGGCGGCCGGCCGCGCCCCCCTCGACGTGACGCTTTTGGCGGTTTCGAAGACCCATCCGGCGGCGCTGGTTGAACAAGCCCTGCAGGCGGGTCAGCGGGCGTTCGGCGAGAACTACGTGCAGGAAGCGCTGGAGAAAATGGATGCGCTCACCGAAAATTCCATTGAATGGCACCTGATTGGCCCCCTGCAGAGCAACAAGACGCGCCTGGTGGCCGAGCGCTTCGACTGGGTGCACGGCATCGACAGCGAAAAAGTCGCGCGCCGTCTTTCCGAGCAGCGCCCGGCGGGATTGCCGCCGCTCAATGTGCTGATCCAGGTGAATGTTTCCGGCGAAGCGAGCAAGGGTGGTGTCGCCGCCGACAAGGTTTTTTCACTTTCAGAATCCATCCATAAACTGCCGCGCCTGAAGCTGCGCGGGCTGATGGCGGTTCCGGAGCCGGGGGCGAGCGTGGTTCGCTACCGGCAATTGAAGAGCCTGTACGAGAAACTGAAAGGCGAATTCGGCTTCGATACCCTGTCCGTCGGCATGTCCGACGACATGGAAACCGCCATCGCCGAAGGCTCGACCATGGTGCGCGTCGGTACCGCGATTTTCGGCGCGCGCCGCAAGATCAGGCCGGCTGCATGAACGTCGCAATGAATGTGATCTTCATCGGCGGCGGCAACATGGCCGATGCGCTGATCGGCGGCATGCTGAAGAGCGGTTTTGCCGCCAGCCAGCTGCGCGCGGTGGAAGTGGACGGCGCGGCGCGCCGGCGCCTGTTCGAAAAATACCGCGTTGAGTGCATCGCCGAGTCGCGCGGCAATATCCGGCCGGGCGAAGTGGTGGTATTCGCGGTCAAGCCGCAGCAGATGCAGGAGGCAGCGCGCTTCTCGGGCCTCAAGCCGAACGCCAACCTGGTGGTGAGCATCGCCGCGGGCATCACGCTGGCGAGCCTCGCGGGCTGGCTCGGCGGCCATGCCAAGCTGGTGCGGGTGATGCCCAATACGCCGGCGCTGATCGGCGCCGGCGTCAGCGGACTGTACGCGATGCCCGGCGTGAACGAAGCCGAACGCAAGCAGACCGACGCGATCCTCGGCGCAGTGGGCGCCACGGTGTGGATCGAGGACGAAGCGCTGATGGATGCGGTGACCGCGATTTCCGGCAGCGGGCCGGCCTACGTGTTCTGGTTCATCGAGCAGCTCGCCAATGCCGGGGAGTCGCTGGGCTTGCCGCCGGAAGTCTCCCGGAAGCTGGCGCTCGAAACGGTGCTGGGCTCGGCCAGGCTCGCCGCGCAAAGCGCCGATTCGCCCACGGCGCTGCGCGAGCGCGTGACTTCCAAGGGCGGCACCACGGAAGCGGCGCTCAAGGCTTTCGAGGAGCAGAAGCTGGCCGAGCGTTTCCTGCGTGCGATTGAAGCGGCGCGCGACCGCGGCGTGGAGCTCGGCGGCCAGATGGCGAAGGACTGAGCCGCGCAATGCTGCAGCAGATAGCGACATTGCTGGTAGATGTGGTGACGAGCTTCTTCGTCTACCTGCTGCTCGCGCGCTTCCTGTTCCAGTGGCTGCGAGTGCCGTTTCGCAATGTGGCCGGCAACTTCATCGTTGCCGCGACCAACTGGATGGTGGCCCCGGCGCGGCGCGTGATTCCGTCGCTGTTCGGGCTGGACTTTGCGTCGCTGCTGCTGGCGTGGCTGATCCAGGGCATCGCACTCTGGGCGTTCTATGCGCTGGCCGGCGTCAGCTTCGCTTCCTCGCCCGACATCGCGGCTGGCATCCTCGCGGGGCTGGCGCTGGTTGACTTAGTGCGCTTCGTCCTTTATTTCCTGATCTTCGTGCTCGTGGTGCTGGTAGTGCTGTCCTGGGTGGCGCCGCACTCGGACATGATGCCGGTCTGCAACGCGGTCCTGCGCCCGTTCCTGCGCCCGATCCGGCGGTACGTGCCGCTGCTGGGTAATTTTGATCTTTCGCCGCTGATCTTGATCGTGATCCTGCAGGTTCTGATGATCCCGCTCGCGCACTTGCGAGGGCTGGCGGCCGGCCTCTTCTAGCCGGCCGCTCCTCCTACGGGCCGCCTCAGGCGGCCTTTTTCTCTTTCTTTGATTTCGACAGCGCGTCTTCGCCGAAGAACTGCTCATCCTCGGTCGAGCCGTGCAGCGCGGTGGTGGACGCCTTGCCGGCGGTGACCACCTGGGTGATCTGGTCGAAGTAACCGGTGCCGACCTCGCGCTGGTGCTTGACCGCGGTGAAGCCCTTCTCGGCGGCGGCGAATTCCTTCTCCTGCAGCTCGACGAAGGCGCTCATGTTATTGCGCGCATAGCCGTAGGCGAGCTCGAACATCGAGTAGTTGAGCGAGTGGAAGCCGGCCAGCGTGATGAACTGGAACTTGTAGCCCATGGCGCCCAGTTCGCGCTGGAACTTGGCGATGGACGCGTCGTCGAGATTCCGTTTCCAGTTGAACGACGGCGAGCAGTTGTAGGCCAGCATCTTGCCCGGAAACTTCTTGCGCACGCCTTCGGCGAATTTTTTGGCGAAGGCGAGGTCCGGCGTGCCGGTCTCGCACCACACCATGTCCGCGTATTCGGCATAGGCGATGCCGCGCGAGAGCGCCTGGTCGAAACCCTTTTTCGTCTTGTAGAAGCCTTCCGAGGTGCGCTCGCCGGTGAGGAACGGCTTGTCGTTGTCGTCCACGTCGGTGGTGACGATGTCGGCGGCTTCCGCGTCGGTGCGCGCGAGCAGCACCGTCGGCACGCCCATCACGTCGGCCGCGAGGCGCGCCGCGATCAGCTTCTGCACCGCTTCCTGCGTCGGCACCAGCACCTTGCCGCCCATGTGGCCGCACTTCTTGACGCTGGCGAGCTGGTCCTCGAAATGCACGCCGGCCGCGCCGGCGTCGATCATCGACTTCATCAGCTCGAAGGCATTCAGCACGCCGCCGAAGCCGGACTCGGCATCGGCCACGATCGGCGCGTACCAGTCGATGTCGCCCTTGCCTTCCATGGTCTGGATCTGGTCCTGGCGCGCCAGCGCGTTGTTGATGCGCTTCACCACCGTCGGCACCGAGGTGGTCGCGTACAGCGACTGGTCCGGGTACATCGACAGCGAATCGTTCGCGTCCGCGGCGACCTGCCAGCCCGAGAGATAGATCGCCGGCACGCCGGCTTTCACCTGCTGCATCGCCTGGTTGCCGGTGAGCGCGCCAAGGGAATTGACGAACGGCATCTCGCTGCACTTCTTCCACAGCTTTTCCGCGCCGAGTTTCGCCAGCGTGTGCTCGATCTTCACGCTGCCGCGCAACCGGACCACATCTTCGGCGGTGTAGCCACGCTTGACGCCGCTCCAGCGCGGGTTTTCCGACCAGTCCTTCTGCAGTTGCGCGATTTCCTGCTCTTTGCGATTCATCCGTATCTCCGTGGGCAAGGTGTTGAACTAACACCAAGATTACGGCTCCGGATGACGCGCAGCAACATTGCTGCTCCGCATCATGGAATGGCAATAAAACAAGGATTTACAGCTATTTAGGGAGTGGGCATTTCATGATACGGGAAGACATTTCAAATTCGTGCTGCTTTGCAAAATGCTGAGCTTGCTGCGCAACAAGGGGGCCGTCGTGCCGGCGATTAGACTCCCCGCTCTTCTGTCCACCGCCAAAGAGGGAGCACAACAATGCTGAAGAAATTTTTTCTGCTAGCCGCCTGCCTGAGTTCAGCGGCGTTCGCGCAAGCGCCGGCCGAAGTTACGCTATCGCGCATCGAATGCGGCAGCGGTTCTAACGACCCGCGCCGCTTCAGCGACACGTACGCGTACACCGAGACGTCGAAGCCCTTCACCTTCAGCTGCTACCTGATCAAGCATGGCAGCGACTACATGGTCTGGGACACCGGGTACCTGCCGGGCTCGGTTCCGAGCGCGACGAACAAGCCGCTCGCCGATCTTCTCAAGCAGGCCAACGTCGCGCCCGACCAGGTGAAGTTTGTCGGCATCAGCCACTTCCACGCCGACCACACCGGCCAGCTCGTACCGTTCATGAACGCGACACTGCTGATTGGCAAGGGCGACTGGGACGGCATCAACGCCAACCCGCCGATGGGCGGCGCGAACGTGAGCGGCTTCAAGGAGTGGATCGCCGAGAAGCGC
>JANXUV010000196.1 GCA_025356085.1 Betaproteobacteria bacterium | reverse complement strand
TTTCGCTTTTCGAAAAGCGCCCCTGCCAGGCCAGTGTCTCCCCCGCCAGCAGGCGCTTGACGATATCCAGGTTCTCGTTGAAACGGTCGCGCTTTTCCTTCGGGTCGCTGTCGTAGCCCGCAAATTCGTGCGCCAGGTAGCCCGAGCCGACGCCGAACACGAAGCGTCCGCCGCTCATCATGTCGAGCATGGCGTAGGTCTCGGCGATGCGCCGCGGGTCGTGGAAGGTCAGGATCGAGATCGCGGTGCCGAGCCGGATGCGCCGCGTGCGCTGCGCGAGCGCCGACAGCATCACCGCCGGATCGGGCACCGCGCCGTACTCGTGGAAATGGTGTTCGGCGCAAAAGAAGGTGTCGTAGCCGAGGGTCTCGGCCAGTTCGCACTGCCGCATCACCTCCTGATAAAGCTGCGGCACGGTCCGCGCGAGACGCGGATGATGGTCATTGACCGAAAAGACGGAAAACCGCATTGGCAGGCGAGATGCGCCTCAGCCGCGCGCGTGGCTGACGCCGCCATCCACCACCAGCGTGGCGCCGACCACGTAGTCACCGGCGCGCGAGGCAAGGTAGATCGCCGCACCCGCCATGTCCTCGTCGGAGCCGATGCGCTTTGCAGGAATGTGCTTGGCGACTTCCTCGCCATGGTCGCGCGCCTCGGTGTTCATGTCGGAGCTGAACGCGCCGGGCGCGATCGCCGAGACCACGATGTGGTCCTCGATCAGGCGCAGCGCCATGCGGCGCGTGAGATGGATCAGGCCGGCCTTGCTGGCGGCGTAGGAGTAGGTTTCCTGCGAGTTCACCGATACGCCGTCGATGGAGGCGATGTTGATCACCTTGGCCGGCCGCGCCTTGGTCGCCGCCGCGCGCAGCAGCCCGGCGAGCGCCTGGGTGAGGAAGAACGGCGTCTTCAGGTTGAGGTCCACCACCTTGTCCCAGCCCTTCTCCGGGAACTTGTCGAACTTCTCCAGCCAGGCCGCGCCCGCATTGTTGACCAGGATGTCGAGCTTCGATTCGCGCGCGGCGTAAGCCTTGGCGAGCGCATGCGCGCCCTCCACGGTGGACGCATCTACCGGCAGCGCGACGCAGACGCCGCCGCCCTTGGACAGTTCTGCCGCGGTTTTTTCGCAGACCTCCGCCTTGCGCGCGGAGATGTATACCTTCGCGCCCTGCGCGATGAAGCCGGCGGCGATCATCCGGCCGATGCCGCGCGAGCCGCCGGTGATCAACGCCGTGCGGCCTTTGAGAGTGAAAAGATCAGTCGTCATGGTTCAGCGCTCCGGAATGCTGCGTATCGCCGCTATGCGCCAGCGGCCGGCGTCCTTGCGCAGCACCATGGCCATGGTGCCGCGGCGGATGGAATCCACCTTCCCGCCTTCAAGCGCATAGCTTACGTCGGCCAGCGCGACTTCCTTGCCGATCATGCGAACGAGAGTCACCTTGGTATGCGTGCGCACGCCGTCAAAAGCGTTGGCATGCTGCTCGGCATAGAGCTTGAGCACCGCCTCCCGCCCGCGCGCCGGGCGGCCGGTGGCGCTGACGATATCGACGTCCTCAGTCAGCAGTTGCGCATAGGCGACCGTGTCGCCCGCATTCCAGGCCATCTCGCGCGCCGCGACCAGCGCCACGATCGCTTCCTCGTCCTGCCTGAGTTGCTGCCCTTCATGTACGGGTTTTTTCAGGCTCACGGCCGCAGTTTCTCAAAAACGGACGCCAACCGCCGCGCGCACCATGCGATCCGGCGAGAAATTGACGTGCGGATCGTTCGCTAGGCGCACGAAATACCGGCCGAAATCGCAGGTCACCGAGGCGCCGGTGCCGCGCACATGTTCGCTGCCCGCGGTTTCGCTGCCTTCCTTGTGGAACAGGTCCACGGTCCAGCGCAGACCCTTCGCGAAGCCGCCCGTACGCGCGACCATGTGCGTCACCCGCTGACCGGTGTCCAGCCGGTTGTCGCGAACCTGGAACAACGCCAGCGTGGTGCCGGGAATCGCTCTCGTGCCGACGCCGAAGGTTACTGCGTCGTTGGGATCGAAGTTGAGATTGAAATAGTTCGCCAGATTGGTGCGGCCTAGTCCGAGCAAGCCGAAATACTTGTCGCCGACCAGTGCGTTCACGCTGCCGCCGACGAAGCCGTGCGTCGCCACCACCACCGACGGCACCAGCTTGCCGAACGGCACGTCGAAGGAGCCCTCGTAGCCCAGCCGCAGCTGGTCGAACTCGCTGCCACGCTGGTAGTAGCCGATCCAGCCCGCATGCGGCCCGATGTTGCCGCGCAGGTTCAGGTCGTAGGCCGGGTGTTCGTTGGTGGTGCTGTAGAAATCCGGGGTGAACTTGTAGGCGATCTTGCCGTCCGCATCCTCCTCCGCTATTGCCGGCGCAGCGAAGGCGAAGAGCAGCAGGACCTTGGCGCCAAAGTCAGTCACGCTTCAACCTCTTCGCAATCAACTTTTCCTCATAGGCGACCCATCGGTACTGGCGGCCGTCGCGGCTATTGCCGGGGCTCGCGCCGCCTTTGTGCAGCACCCGGTGGCAGGGAACGGCAAAAGCGAACCAGCTGCGCGAGCAGGAATTCGCCACGGCGCGGATCGCCTTCGGAGCGCCGATCGCCTCGGCAATCTTCGAGTAGGTCGAGGTCTGCCCCAGCGGAATCTTGCGTACCTCGCTCCATACGCGCTGCTGCAACTCCGTGCCGCGGATGTCCAGGGGCAGCCCGAGGCGTCCGAAAGGCGCGGCGATATATCCGACGATTTTTGCGACCGTAGCCGCGCAGCCCTTTTCATCGCGAATGAGATCCGCCATGTGAAATCGCGCCCCGACATCCCGGATGAGCTGCGCATGCTTCTCGCGCACCATGATCGTGACGATGCCCTTGCCGCTGGATGCGACGAGCACCTGGCCTACCGCGGACTTGCCCGTGCCGTAGCGGATTTCTTCCAGAGGCCTGCGGGTGAGCGGTCCGTCTCTGAACATGCGAATTATTATGGCGGACTGAGAGTCGGGTAGTATCCGAAAGACCATGAGAAAGTTTCTTCTCGTCCTGCTTCTCGCCGGGTGCGGCCCCAATAAGGACGTCGTCAAGATCAACGACGACACCTATTCTCTCGGGGGGCAGGATCGCTGGTCGACCTCGGGCTCGCAGGTCAAGAAGAAGCTGTACGAAGATGCGGCCGCGTTCTGCGCATCCTCCGAGAAGAAGCTTCAGCTCCTGGGAGACAAGTCGGTCGATTACGCCCTGGGCAACAATAACGGCTTCGGCGCGGAGATTCAGTTCCGCTGCAAGTGAATTCGCGCGAACTGCCCAAACTTGACTGGCGGAGAGAGAGGGATTCGAACCCTCGATAACGGTTTAAGCCGCTATAACGCCTTAGCAGGGCGCCCCCTTCGGCCACTCGGGCATCTCTCCGGTGTTTCGGTGCGGCGCGAAGAATCGCAATTCTACCCTGCTATATTCGGGCCGACCATATCGAGGAGAATTGTCATGCGTTCGCTGCGCCCGCTAATCCTGTTCGCCGCCCTGCTCCCCGCCGGCTGCGCCTCGCGCAGCGACGAAGGCCTTGCGCGCATCGAGCACATCATCGTGATCTACGCCGAGAACCGCAGCTTCGATCACCTTTACGGCCTGTTTCCGGGCGCTGAAGGCATCGCGCAGGCGAGCGCGGAACAGAAGACGCAGCTCGACCACGACGGCAAGCCGCTGCCGCACTTGCCGCCCGCGTACGAACACGGCAAGCCCGACCCGCACAATGCTTCGGTGGCCGGGCTGCCAAACGGCCCATTCCGCATCGACCTGCCGCCGGTGAATCGCCGCATGGACGAGGTGCTGCCCAGCCCCTGGCACCTGTACTACCAGAACAAGGAGCAGATCAACGGCGGCAAGAACAACATGTT
>JANXUV010000180.1 GCA_025356085.1 Betaproteobacteria bacterium | reverse complement strand
TCGACATCAGCTTTCCGGAAATCGAGAAATTCGACCATTTGCCTGCCGCGCGCACCGATGGCGCCAGCGCCTTTGTTTCAATCATGGAAGGTTGCAGCAAATATTGCAGCTTCTGCGTCGTGCCCTATACCCGCGGCCCGGAGATTTCCAGGCCCTTCGACGATATCGTCGCCGAGGTCGCCGGCCTTGCGGCGCAGGGCGTGAAGGAAGTGACGCTGCTTGGCCAGAACGTTAACGCCTGGCGCGGGAAAATCGACGGAGCCGATCAGGATTTCGCTGAAATTCTTTTTTATATAAATGAAATTCAAGGAATAGAACGCATCCGCTATACCACTTCGCACCCGCGCGAGTTCACGCAGCGCCTGATCGACGCGCATGCCGGACTGCCGGCGCTAGCCGCGCACGTCCACCTGCCGGTACAGTCGGGGTCGGAACGCGTGCTGGCGGCGATGAAGCGCGGCTACACTTCGCTCGAATACCGCTCCATCGTGCGCCGCCTGCGCAAGGCGAAGCCGGAGATCAGCATCTCCTCGGATTTCATCGTCGGCTTCCCGGGTGAAAGCGAAGCCGATTTCGAGGCGACGCTTGCCCTCGCCCGCGATGTTCAGTTCGACGACTCTTACTCCTTCCTCTACAGCCCGCGTCCGGGAACGCCCGCGGCGGAACTCGCGGATCCGGTTCCCCATGCCGAGAAGCTCCAACGGCTGCGGCGACTGCAGGCGCAGATCACGGCGCAGGCGCGTGCGATCAGCGATTCCATGGTGGGAACCATCCAGCAGGTATTGGTGGAGGGCCCCTCCAAAAGGAATCCTGCCGAGCTCGCCGCACGCACCGGCAACAACCGGACGGTGAATTTCCCGGGCGACAGCGGGAAGCTGCGCGGCTTTACGAACCTTCGGATCACCGAGGCGCTCCACCATACCCTGCGCGGCGAACTGCTCGATGCGCGGTAAAACCGTCGAGCTGCGCCTCGACCCGGTCGACAACCGGCGCCTCGCGCGCCTGTGCGGCGCCCTCGACGCCAATCTGCGCCAGATCGAGTCGGCGCTGGATGTCGAGATCGCGCGCCGCGGCGCGCGCTTTTCGGTGAGCGGCGAGCGCCCCCAGGCCGAGCGCGCGGCGCGGGCGCTGGAAATGTTTTACGAGCGCGCGCAAAACGAAATCAGCATTGACGACGTGCAGCTTGGCCTGGCCGAGATCTCCCAAAAAGATTCCTTGAAGAAGGAAGAAATAAAATCTCCGCTGCTGACGCGGCGCGCCGAGCTCCACGGCCGCACGCCGCACCAAGTGCAGTACATCGAGAAAATCCTGTCGCACGACATCACGCTCGGCGTCGGGCCGGCCGGCACCGGCAAGACCTATCTTGCGGTTGCCTGCGCGGTGGACGCGCTGGAACGCGACCAGGTGAAGCGAATCGTGCTGGTCAGGCCCGCGGTCGAAGCGGGCGAGCGCCTCGGCTTCCTGCCCGGCGACCTCGCGCAGAAGGTGGATCCCTACCTGCGGCCGCTGTACGACGCGCTCTACGACCTGGCCGGCTTCGACAAGACCGCGAAGCTCCTCGAGCGCGGCACCATCGAACTCGCCCCGCTTGCCTACATGCGGGGGCGTACGCTGAACCACGCTTTCGTGATACTCGACGAAGCGCAGAACACCACGCCCGAGCAGATGAAGATGTTCCTCACGCGCATCGGTTTCGGTGCCAAGGCGGTGGTCACCGGCGACGTCACGCAGATCGACCTGCAACGCGGGCAGAAGAGCGGCCTGATCGAAGCGCGCCGCATCCTCGCCGAGGTGCGCGGCATCGCCTTCACCGATTTCACCGCCGCCGACGTGGTGCGCCACCCGCTGGTGGCGCGCATCATCGATGCCTACGAAAAAGACGCCGAAGAAAACCCGCCCAGGAAATAGGATTGCGGTCCAGGTTGCGGCAGCCGGGGCACCGTCCGCGGCTTTGCTCAGGCGATTCGCGCGCGCGGTGTCGCGCGCTGACATCGCCTTGCGCGTGATCGGCGCCACGGAGGCGAAGCGCCTGAACAGAATCTTCAGGGGAAAGCACTATCCCACCAACGTCCTCTCATTTCCCTACGGCAGCGGCAATGGCGACATCGTGCTTTGCCATCCCGTCATTGCCAGAGAAGCGCGCGAGCAGGGCAAGACGCTGCGCGCGCATTACGCGCACCTGGTGGTGCACGGCGTCCTGCACCTGCGCGGCCACGACCACTTGCGCGAAGACGATGCAGCCCGCATGGAACGCGCGGAAGTCCGCATCCTGCGGCGCCTCGGTTTCCCCGACCCCTACGCGGTAAAATAGGCGCGCCCGCCTGCAATGACCGATCCCGCCAGTCCCAGCCTGTTCGAGCGCATCACTGCGCTGCTGATGCGCCAGCCGCCCGACCGGCCCGCGCTGACGCGGCTGTTGCGTTCGGCCTATCAGCGCAACCTGCTCGACGCCGACGCGCTGTCGATCATCGAGGGCGCTCTCACGGTGTCGGAGATGCAGGTGCGCGACATCATGATCCCGCGCGCGCAGATGGACGTGATCGACATTCACGAATCGGTCGAGCACTTCATGCCGCAGGTGATCGGCTCCGCTCACTCGCGCTTTCCTGTGATCGACCAGAGCCGCGACGACGTGATCGGCGTGCTGCTCGCCAAGGACCTGCTGCGCCACTATGCCGGCGAGGAACAGTTCAACGTGCGCGAGATGCTGCGCCCGGCGATCTTCGTGCCCGAATCCAAGCGCCTGAACGTGCTGCTGCGCGAATTCCGCGCCAGCCGCAACCACATGGCGATCGTGGTGGACGAATACGGCGGCGTGGCGGGCCTGGTGACCATCGAGGACGTGCTGGAGCAGATCGTCGGCGACATCGAGGACGAGTACGACTTCGACGAGGCGAGCGACAACATCCTGCCGGAACCGGGCGGCCGCTTCCGCGTCAAGGCACTGACCCAGATCGCCG
This sequence comes from Betaproteobacteria bacterium, assembly GCA_025356085.1. Classification (GTDB taxonomy): domain Bacteria; phylum Pseudomonadota; class Gammaproteobacteria; order Burkholderiales; family SG8-39; genus RBG-16-66-20. The sequence continues at coordinate 10,873 of JANXUV010000180.1, read as the reverse complement.
ATTTCAACGCCGCCTTCGGCACCGAATTCTCCGACGAAGAGCACGACACTGTCGGCGGCCTGGTGATCGCGCACCTTGGCCGGCTGCCGCGGCGCGGCGAGACGCTGTCGATCGCCGGCCACAAGTTCCAGGTGCTGCGCGCCGACAGCCGGCGCGTCTACACGCTGATCGTCGAGAAACCGAAGACGTGAACTGGCTGGCGTTGCTCGCCGGCGCGGCTGCGGTACTCGGTTTTTCTCCTTTCGATTTTTTCCCCGCCACCTTGGCGGCACTGGCGGTGCTCATCCACCTCTGGGTTCGCGCCCCTTCCCCTCGGGGCGCCTTCGGGCTCGGATTTTTCTTCGGCCTGGGGCTCTACGGGGCCGGCGCGTCCTGGGTTTACGTGAGCCTGAACCGCTTCGGCGCGATGCCGATGCCCCTTGCGGCGACGGCAACGCTCGCCTGGTGCGCGTTCCTCGCGCTTTTTCCCGCGCTTGCCGGCTGGATACAGGCCCGCATCGCGCGCGACAGCGCCGCGGCGCCTGCGCTGCAAGCCACGCTGCTGATTCCCGCGGCATGGACTTTGATCGAGTGGTCGCTCAGCTGGTTCCTGACCGGTTTTCCCTGGCTCGCGTTCGGCTACACGGCGATCGACGATCCGCTCTCGGGTTTCGCGCCGCTGGGCGGCGTATATGCAGTATCTCTTGCAATGACGGTGGCGGCCGGCCTGGTCTGGTGCTTAGCAGTCGGCCACGCGCGCTGGACCGCCGCTGGCACTCTGGTTCTGGTGCTCGCCTGCGGCTACTGGCTGCGAGTCACCGAGTGGACGGCGCCGGCCGGCGAACCGCTGCGCGTCGCGCTGGTGCAGGGCAACGTGCCGCAGGAAATGAAATTCGATCCGGAGCGCTATGCGCGTACGCTGGATACCTACGCGCAGCTCGCGGAAGAGAGCAGTGCAGGCCGCAATGCGAAACTGATCGTGCTGCCCGAGACGGCGGTGCCGCGCTTCCTGGACATGGTCGATCCCGCGTTTCTCGAGCGCTTGAAGGCGGCCGCCGCGCGCAATGGAGGCGACCTGCTGCTGGGCGTTCCCGTGCGCACCGCGGCCAGCGAATATCTGAACAGCGTGATCAGCCTGGGCGTTTCGCCCCCGGCCAGGTACGACAAGGTGCATCTGGTGCCCTTCGGTGAATTCGTGCCGCCCGGCTTCGGCTGGATCGTGCGCGTGCTGTCCATTCCGCTCGCGGATTTCTCGCGCGGCGCCACCAGCCAGCGTCCGATGGCGGTCGCCGGCCAGCGAGTGGCGATCAACGTCTGCTACGAGGACGCCTACGGCGCCGAAATCATCCGCCAGCTGCCCGAAGCCACGCTGCTGGTGAACGTGTCGAACGTCGCCTGGTTCGGCGACTCTTTCGCCCCGGCGCAGCACCTGCAGCTTGCCCGCATGCGCGCACTTGAGACCGGCCGCGTCTACCTGACCGCGGCCAATACCGGCATCACCGCCGCGATCTGGCCGGACGGCTCGGTGCGCCAGCGCATGCCGCAGTTCGTGCGCGGGCGGATCGACTTCGAGGTACGCGGCTACAGCGGCGCGACACCTTATGTGCGCTTCGGCGACTGGTCGGCGGTGCTGCTCGCGCTGCTGATGCTGGTGTTCGTCGCACTGCGCGGGCGCTCCCGGTAAAATTTGCGCGCGATGCTCACCTTCCAGCAACTCATCCTGCGCCTCAACGACTTCTGGGACCGCCGCGGCTGCGCACTGCTGCAGCCCTACGACATGGAAATGGGCGCCGGCACCTTCCACACCGCCACCTTTCTTCGCGCGATCGGCCCCGAACCCTGGAACGCCGCCTACGTGCAGCCTTCGCGCCGCCCAAAGGACGGCCGCTACGGCGACAACCCGAACCGGCTGCAGCACTTCTACCAATATCAGGTGTCACTCAAGCCCTCGCCTCCGGACATCCAGGAGATTTACCTGGAGTCGCTGGTCGCGCTCGGCATCGATCCGAAAGAACATGACATCCGATTCGTCGAGGACAACTGGGAGTCGCCGACGCTCGGCGCCTGGGGCCTGGGGTGGGAAGTCTGGCTGGACGGGATGGAAATCACTCAGTTCACCTACTTCCAGGAAGTCGGCTCCCTGCCCTGCAAGCCGGTGCTGGGTGAAATCACCTACGGCCTGGAGCGCCTGGCGATGTACCTGCAGGGCAAGGACTCCATCTACGACCTGGTCTGGACGCCGGGCGTCACCTATCACGACGTCTATCACCAGAATGAAGTCGAGCAATCCCGTTACAACTTCGAGCTTTCGAACGTCGAACTGCTGTTCCGTCACTTCGGAGAATTCGAAGCCGAGGCGAAACGCCTGATCGAGGCGCAGTGCGTGCTGCCGGCGTATGAAATGGTTCTGAAGTCCTCGCACACTTTCAACCTGCTCGATGCGCGCGGCGCCATCTCGGTCACCGAGCGCGCCGCCTACATCGGCCGCGTGCGCGCCCTCGCCCGCGCCGTCGCCCAGGCCTACTACGAATCGCGCGAGCGGCTCGGCTTCCCGATGGTGAAGAAGTGAGCGAGGCGGCCCTTCTAGTTGAGATCCTCACTGAGGAGTTGCCGCCGAAATCCGCAGAGCGTCTCGCGGATGCATTTCGACGTTTCTTGGAGGCCGGCCTTCATAGAAGAGGGTTAGTTCCTAGCCAAAGAGCGTCGCGCGTCTTCGTAACTCCACGTCGAATTGCCGTCTCGGTTGAACGGGTATTTGAGAAAGCTTTGGACGTCCACACTGAGACGACCGGCCCCTCAGTAAACGCAAAGGCAGAAGCTGTTGCAGGTTTTGCAAGAAAGCATGGGGTGACGGTTGAGTCGCTAACAAGGCATTCAACTCCAAAGGGCGAGGTTTATGCTGCGAAGTACACGACAAAGGGCGCGGTGCTTGCAGAGATTCTCGCCGGAGAAGTTGAAAGCGCCTTGAAGTCGCTTCCTGTAACGAAAGTAATGCGTTGGGGAGCAGGAGAAGCGCAATTCGTTAGACCGGTGCATGGTCTGGTGATGATGCATGGCTCGAAAGTCATTCCTGGCGAGGTACTTGGACTCAAGTCCGGCAACCAGACGCGCGGACATCGCTTCATGGGCAAGAGCGAGATCACCCTGGCGAGCGCCGACGAGTACGAGAAGAAGCTTCTCGACGAAGGCAAGGTGCAGGCCGACTTTGGCAAAAGGAAATCCGAGATCGACGGGCAGCTGCAGGCGGAGGCGAAGAAGCAGAACGCAAGCCTCGGGGAATACCACGCGCTGCTCGATGAAGTCGCCGCACTGGTCGAATTTCCCTGCGTCTACGTCGGCGAGTTCGACAAGGCGTTCCTGGAGGTGCCGCAGGAATGCCTGATCCTCACCATGCAGCAGCACCAGAGATATTTCCCGCTGTTCGACGCGGCCGGCAAGCTGACCGGGAAATTTCTGATCGTCTCGAACATGCAGGTAGCCGATCCGCGCCACATCATCGGCGGCAACCAGCGCGTGGTGCGGCCGCGGCTCGAAGACGCGCGCTTCTTTTACAACCAGGACCGCAAGCAGCGGCTGGAAGAGCGCGTTCCGCTGCTCGCCAAGGTCGTCTATCACAACAAGCTCGGCAGCCAGCTCGATCGCGTGCAGCGCGTCAAGCTGCTCGCCGGGAAGATCGCGCGGGTACTCGGCGCCGACGCGCTGCAGGCGGAGCGCGCCGCCGAGCTCGCCAAGGCAGACCTGCTCACGGGCATGGTCGGCGAGTTCCCGGAACTGCAGGGCATCATGGGGCGCTACTATGCGCTGCACGACAAGGAACCGGCCGCGGTCGCCGATGCGATCGAAGCGCACTACCGGCCGCGCTTCGCGGGCGACAAGCTTCCCGAAGGGCCGATCGCCTGTGCCGTCGCGCTGGCCGACAAGCTCGACGCCATCGCGGGTCTCTTCAGCATCGGCCAGCAGCCGACCGGCGACAAGGATCCCTTCGGCCTGCGCCGCGCCGCGCTCGGCGTGGTGCGGATCCTCGTGGAAGGCAAACTGCGGCTGTCGATCGAAAAGTTGGCAGAAGCCGCCTTCGAGCCGTTCAAGACCAAAGCCACGACAGAGCTCATCCAGTTCGTCTACGACCGCTTTGCCGGCCACCTGAAGGAACAGGGCTTCACGACGCTGCAGATCGACTCTGTCCTGAGCATGCACCCCACCAGTCTTGCGGTGGTGCTGCGGCAGCTAGAAGCAGTGAAGGCATTCCAGGCGCTGCCGGAGGCCGAAAGCCTCGCCGCCGCGAACAAGCGGATTGTGAACATTCTCAAGCAGGCCGAGGCGAAGGGCGAGATCTTCAAAGCCGGAAATCTCGAGGAACCGGAAGAGCTTGCCTTGCACGAAGCGATAAACAGGACCAACGCCGCCGCGAAATCGCTCTACGAGAAGGGCGACTACACCGGCTACCTGAAGAGCTTCGCCGTCCTCAAGGCGCCAGTCGATACGTTCTTCGACAAGGTTATGGTCATGGTCGAGGACAAAGCGCTGCGCAGCAGCCGGCTCGCGCTGCTGCGCGATTTGCGTGAATCAATGAATCGAGTGGCCGACATCTCCAGGCTGGCGACATGAAGCTGGTAATCCTTGACCGCGACGGCACGATCAACCAGGACAGCGACCAGTACATCAAGTCGCCGCTGGAATGGAAGCCGGTCCCGGGCAGCCTGGAGGCCATCGCACGACTGACGCAGGGCGGCTGGCGCTGCGTGGTGGCGACCAACCAGTCGGGCATTGCGCGCGGCCTGTTCGACATGTCGATGCTGAACGCGATCCACGCCGAGATGCACCGTGCCGTCAACCAGGCCGGCGGCCGCATCGAGGCGATTTTCTTCTGCCCGCACGCGGCCGATTCCAACTGCGAGTGCCGCAAGCCCAAGCCGGGCCTGCTGCGCGAAATCGCCACCCGGATGGGCGCGGAGCTGGCCGGCGTGCCGATGATCGGCGATTCGCTGCGCGACGTGGAAGCCGCGGTCGCCGCCGGCGCCAAGCCTTACCTGGTGCTCACCGGCAAGGGAAAAAAGACGCGCGACGCGGGCGGCTTGCCGCCGGGCACCGAGATCGCGGCAGACCTCGCCGCGATTGCCGCCAAGCTCGCGCCTTGAGCGCACAACCGTGATCGCGCCTTGACGATCATCCTGCGTTCGGCCCTGTTCTGGCTGGCGCTGCTCCTCTTCACCCCGCCCTACGCGCTGCTGGCGCTCGCCAGCGCGCCGCTGCCGCGCATGGCTCGCTACCGCGTTATCTCAGGCTGGTCGCGCCTGATGCTGTGGTGCCTGCGCGGCCTTTGCGGCATCCGCTGGACGGTCGAAGGGCGCGAGCACCTCCCGGCCGTGCCTTCGGTGATCCTTTCCAAGCACCAATCGGCCTGGGAGACACTGGCGTTCCAGCAGATCTTCCCGCCGCAGGTGCACGTGCTGAAGCGGGAACTGCTCTGGCTGCCGTTCTTCGGCTGGGGCCTGGCGCTGATGAGCCCGATCCCGATCGACCGCGGCCGCGGCCGCGGCATGTCCGCGCTGCGCCAGATTGCGCGCCGCGGCAAGCGGCGCCTGGAGCAGGGTTTCTGGGTGGTGGTGTTTCCCGAGGGAACCAGGGTCAAGCCCGGTGCGCGCCGGAAGTACCAGATGGGCGGCGCCTGGCTGGCCGCGCACGCCGGTGCGCCGGTGGTGCCGGTGGCGCACAATGCAGGACGGTGCTGGCCGCGCAACTCCTTCCTGAAGTACCCGGGCAGGGTGACAGTGCGGATCGGACCGCCGATCGACAGCGCCGGGCGTGATCCCGGAATGATCAACGCGGAAGCAGAAAAGTGGATCGAGACGCAGCAGCAGACCCTGGACAGCTGACCCTCTTCGACGATCCGCCGCACGCGGACGACGCGCCCATGCGACGCGCGCTGCTCGGTGGTCGCGCGGTCGAGTTCCGTTTCCGGCGCCGGCGCCGGCGCACCATCGGCATCAAGGTGAACGAGCACGGCCTGTCGGTGGCGGCGCCGCTGCGCGCGCCCTGGCGCGAGGTCGAGGGCTTCCTGCGCGAGAAGACCGCGTGGATCCTGGAAAAGCTCGACGAACGCGCGGCCATGGGATCGCCGCTGACGATCTTCGGTGAAAGCGGCGAAGTCCTGCCGCTGCACGGCCGCCAGGTGGTTCTGACGGTGGCGGAGGGCCGACGCGCGGTGACCCTCGCCGGCACGGAATTGCAGATCGCCGTTCCAGAGCCGCAGAAACGGGGCGCGGTGCGCGAGCTGCTGCTGCGCTGGCTGAGGGAGCGCGCGCTGCGGGCGCTGGCGCCACGCGTGGCGCACTACGCCGGGCGCGTCAGCTTGCCGGCGCCGCCTTTCGCGCTGTCGAACGCGCGCACGCAGTGGGGCGTGTGCATGGCGAGCGGCCGGATTCGCCTCGCCTGGCGGCTGGTGCACCTCGACCCGGAACTGGCCGACTACGTGGTCGCGCACGAAGTCGCGCACCTGGTGGAACTGAACCATTCGGAGCGCTTCTGGGCGCTGGTCGAATGGCTGTATCCTCACTGGCGCGAGGCGCGCGAGCGCATCGAGCGCGAGGCGGCAACCCTTCCCAGAATCTGAGGAAATCAAAGATGAGAATGCTGCACACCATGCTCCGCGTAGGCAATCTGGACCGCTCCGTGAAGTTCTATACCGAGGTGCTCGGCATGAAGCTGCTGCGAACCACCGACCGCCCGGAACAAAAGTACTCCCTTGCCTTCGTGGGCTTCGACACCGAGGACAAGCAGGCGGTCGTGGAGCTCACCTACAACTACGGCGTCGACAAGTACGACCTGGGCTCGGGATTCGGCCACCTCGCGCTGGAAATGCCCGAGGTGGCGAAAGCCTGCGCGGCGGTGAAGGCCAAGGGCGGCAAAGTGACGCGGGAAGCCGGCCCGGTGAAAGGCGGAACTACCGTGATCGCTTTTGTTGAAGATCCTGACGGCTACAAGATCGAGTTCATCGAGCGGGCAAAGATCCCGCTGCAGTGACGCAGGCAGCCGGCTAGGAACCGGAAGCGGATAACCGCTGCACAATCCGAACATAGTCCGCGGGCGACAGGTTTTCCGGCCTGAGCTGCGGATCGATGCCGAGCTCCTGGTAGTCGCCCGGTTCAAGCGGCAGCGCGTTGCGCAGAGTCTTGCGCCGCGCGCTGAAGGCTCCGCGCACGATCTTCTCGAACAGCGCTTCGTCGCACTGGATTTTTCCCGGCAGCGGCACCAGTCGCACCACCGCAGAATCCACCTTGGGCGGTGGCCGGAACGCGCCGGGACCGACGTTGAAGAGCTTTTTCATCGCGAAGCGCGTCTGCAGCATCACCGACAGGCGGCCGTAGTCCGGCGTGGAGTGCTTCGCCACCATCCGGTCGACCACTTCCCTCTGCAGCATGAAGTACATGTCGCGCACCCGGTCCGCATGGCGCGACAGGTGGAACAGGATCGGCGTGGAGATGTTGTAGGGAAGATTGCCGACGATGCGCACGCCGGGCGGAAAAATCGAGAAATCGTAGTCGAGCGCGTCCGCGCTGATGACGGCAAGCTTCTGGGGAGAAAATTCCTGCGACAGGCGCCCGGCAAGATCGCGATCGATCTCGATCACGCTCATGCTGTCCAGGCGCTGGAGCAGAGGCCGCGTCAATGCGCCTTCGCCCGGGCCGATTTCCACGACGGCATCGCCGCGCGCGGGATCGACGGCATCGACGATGCGCTTCAGTACTCCCGGATCATGCAGAAAATGCTGGCCGAACCGCTTTCTGGGCTTCACCTGTCTTCGAGGCGCAGCTCGACGTAGGTGCGGTCGCGCAGCAGGCGCAGCCAGTCCTGGTACGCATCGTCGGACTTGCGCTCCTTGATCGCTTGGCGCGCCTGCATGCGGCGGCGGTCCTGCGTCATGCCCGCTTCGCGGCGCTCCGTCACCTGGATCAGGTGCCAGCCAAACGGCGTTTTCACCGGCTGGCTGACCTCTCCGATCTTGAGCGCATTCATCGCGCGCTCAAAATCGGGCACCGTATCGCCTGGCAGGATCCAGTCGAGGTCGCCGCCGCGCGAAGCGCTGCCGTCGGCCGAATTCAGCCGCGCCAGTTCGGCGAAGTCGGCGCCGCCAGTGACGATGCGCTCGCGCAGGTCGGTCAGGCGCCGGCGCGCGTCCGTCTCCGACACCACTTCGCTGGTGCGGATCAGGATGTGCCGCGCGTGCGTCTGCTGCACCGGCGCGCCGCCATCGCCGACACCGCGCCGGTCGACCAGCTTGATGACGTGAAAGCCGCCGGGGCTGCGCAGCACGCCGCTCACTTCGCCCGCCTTCATTGCCTTCGCCGCGCTGGCGAACAGCTCCGGCAGGCGGTCCTCCGCGCGCCAGCCCATGGCGCCGCCCTGCAGCGCGTCGGGTGCGTCGGAGTAGCTGGCGGCGACCTTCGCGAAGTCGGAGCCGGCGCCGGCTTCGGCACGCGCCTTCTCGGCCTTCTTGCGCGCCGTGTCGATCTGTTCCGGGCTGGCCTGCTCCGGCAGCCGCACCAGCACGTGCGCCAGGTTGTATTCGCTGCGCGCGCTGCCCTCGGCTTTCGCATCGGAGAGCAGCTGGTCGATCTCGGCGTCGCTCACCTCGATGCGGTCGTCGACTTCGCGCTCGCGCAGCCGCTGCATCTGGATCTGCTGGCGCACCTCCTCGCGGAAGCGGTCGAAGGCGACGCCGTCCTTCTCCAGCGCCTGGCGAAACTCCGGCAGCGACATCTTGTTCTGCTCGGCCACGCGCTCGAGCGCCCGGTCGAGCTGGATTTCCTCGACCCGGATGCCGCTGTCGCGCGCGAGCTGCATTTGCGCCTTGTCGACGATCAGCCGCTCGAGGATCTGGCGCTCGAGCTGGGCGCGGTCCGGTAGCGGCGTGCCCTGGCGCTGCAGCTGGCGCTCGGCGAATTCCCGGCGTTCGGTGAGCTCGGACAGCGTGATCACCTCCTTGCCGACGACCGCCACGATGCGATCGACCAGCGCGACGCTCGGCGCCGGGCGCGGCTGGGGTTGTCCCGGCACCTCGCCGGGCCTCGGCACTTGGCCCTGGGTTTGCGCCAGGCCCGTGGCCGCAACGCAAAGCGCGATCATTCCCGCCAGGAGTCGCATCGCGAAAATCTAGAACACCTGCTGGAACGGCAGCTGCTGCTGCATACTCGGCGGCACCAGGCGGGGTTCCGTCGGATTGGTGACGACATAGCCGGGCACGTTGCGCTTGAGCAGTCCGACGATTTCATCTGAACCGAGCCCGCCCATGCCGTTGAACTCGAGCTGGAAGAACACCCCGCTCGAAGTGACGTTGGTGGCCGCCTGCAGCCGCTGGAACGCGCCGCGGAATACCCAGCAGCCGGCGTTGTATTCCAGTCCGGCGACGCCGGCGAGCAGGCGCGAATCCTGGAACGAATAGTTCATCCGGCCCATCGCATACCAGCCGGCCGCGATCGGCCATTGTCCGGCGACGTCGATCTGCTTGATATTCGATTCGCGGTTGTAGCGGTAACTGGCGCTGATCACTTTGGCGATTTCCGGCGCATAGCGCGCAGAGATGCTGGAGCGCTCGGTACGCGAATCCTGGGGGTTGTATTGGAGCGAAGTGTCGAAAGTCAGGTTCTGCGCCAGGCGCCCGCCGATCGAAGCCAGCAGGTCGGACTGCCCGCTGGTGCGCAGCACCGAGGCCGGCGTGAGGCCGACCCGTTCGTCGGAAAAATAGTAGCGCTGCCCGAGCGTGGCGCGCAGCATTTCCCGGCCCGTGGTTCCCACGATGCGGGAGGTGGCCGCCACCGTGACCTGGTTGGCATCGCCGAAGCGGTCGCCGCCGGCGAAACGGTTCTCGGAGAAGATCTGCGCGAAATTGAAGTCCGCGAGTCCCGTATCGAACACCGGAATCCGGCTCTGGTTCCGGAACGGCGCGTAGACGTAGTAGACGCGCGGTTCGAGCGTCTGCGTGACACCCTGGCCGAACCAGTTCATGTTGCGGTCAAAGATCAAGCCGCCGTCCAGGCTCATCCACGGCACCGTGACGCCCTGGTGCGCCGGCTGGCCGGCGACGGCATTGGTCAGGTCGTAGTTCGCATAGCGCGCTCCGACCTTCGGGGTGAAGAAATACCCGGGGGCGAGGTACGGCGCCGCCAGCGTCGGATTGAGCGACACGCGCGCGCCCTCGATCAGTGTCGGATGGCTGAAGCGCACGTATTCACCCGGCACCGCCAGGTCGAAACGTCCGCCGATGTCGGACCTCGAGGCGCCGAAGGCGATCTGCGGCAGGCGCGCATACGGTGGCGTGATCGGCGCCAGCGGATCCTGCAGCGTCTGCCAGCGCTGCACCAGAGCGGTGGCGTAGTACGGCGTGCCGGCGAATGCGCCGCCATAGGCGAGCGACCCTGCCTGCTGCAGCACCCCCTGCGAAACCTGGCGCACCTGGGAGCTCAGGTCGACGAAGTAGCGGTCGTCAGACACCCGGTTGTAGTCGATGCGGCCCGACAGCTGAGGCGTGATCTGATGCTGGTGGAGCAGCGAGAAGGCGCTGCGCGAAGTGTCCAGCACCTTGTCATTCGGCATGTAATCGAAGCGCATCTCGCCGGTGTAGGCCCGGTCGATGTAGCGGTACTCGGTCTTCAGCTGCTCGCCGCGCTTGGTCATGATCAACGGCGTCAGCGTGAGGTCCTGTTCCGGCGCGATGTTCCAGTAGAAGGGCGCCGCCACTTCGAGCCCGCGCAGCGAGTTGTGCGAATAGTAGGGCGCCAGGAATCCTGTCTTGCGCTGGTTGTCCAGCGAGAACGAGCCATAGGGCATCGGCAGCACGGTGGTATCGAAAAACTTGAAGCGGCCGTCGCGCATGGTGGCGACGTTCTTTTCGTTGTCG
>JANXUV010000162.1 GCA_025356085.1 Betaproteobacteria bacterium | reverse complement strand
GAACTGGCGCTTACCCGCGCGCACCTCGGCGCCATCGCGCGCTTCGCGGGCAAAGGCAGCACCCTCATCGAGTACGGCAGCGGCGAAAGCGTGAAGTCGCGCCTGCTCATCGGGGCGCTGCGGCCTTTTGCCTACATCCCGGTGGACATTTCGGAACACGCCCTGCGCCGCGCCGCGGCGAAGCTGCGGCGCCTGTTTCCATGGCTGGATATCCTCGCGGTGCACGGAGATTTTTCGCAGCCGCTGAAGATCCCGGTGAGCGCGGGGACGCGCTCATTTTCCAGCCGGCGCGTGGTGTACTTCCCCGGTTCGACCATCGGCAATCTGACGCCGCAGGAAGCGCACGCCTTCCTGCGCATGACGCGCGGGCAGGTTGGACCGCGCGGCGCGATGCTGATCGGCGTGGACCTGAGGAAGGACGCCAACCTCCTGCACGCTGCCTACAACGACGCGAAGGGCGTGACCGCGGCCTTCAACCTGAACCTGCTCGCGCGCATCAACCGCGAGCTGGGCGCCGATTTCCGGCCGCGGCGCTTCCGCCACTACGCGTTCTACAATCCCGCGCGCGGCCGCATCGAAATGCACCTGGTGTCGCTAGCGGCGCAGAACGTGAACGTCGGCAACCACCGTTTCGCCTTTGCAGCGGGCGAATCCATCCATACCGAGAATTCCTACAAGTATTCGATCGAAGAATTCCGCGCGCTGGCGAAAAGCGCCGGCTTCAGCGGCGAGAAGGTCTGGCTGGATCCGAAGGGAATGTTCTCCCTCCACGGCCTGGTTGCCAGCTAGGCGGCCCCAATTCTCGTTGCGTCTTTCCGGTGGCCGATGGCGTGGGCGACGCGCTCGGCGGATTCCTTCACCAGCGGCCCCCAGGTCGGCTTCATGCGGTCGGCGGGCGAGGAGATCGAGAGCGCCGCGATCAGGTGGCCGGCGTCGTCGCGTACCGCGGCGGCCACGCAGCGCACGCCGAGCTCGGCTTCTTCCGAATCGGTGGCCCAGCCCTGGCGCTGGATGCGCTCGAGTTCGCGCTCGAGCAGCGGCAGGGTGGTGAGCGTGTTCTTAGTGTGCCCGGCGAGGCCGGTGCGCTTGGCGTACTCGCGCAGCTTCGGAAAACCTTCTTCGAGCAGGAACAGCTTGCCCGCCGCGGTGATGTGCAGCGCGGCGCGCGCGCCGATCACGTGCACCACGCGCATCGCCGAGCGGCCCGACGAGGTGCGCTCGACGTAAACGATCTCGTCGTCGTGGCGCACCGAGAGGTTGACGGTCTCGCCGATCTGCGCGTGCAACTCGCGCATCACTGGCAGCGCCATCTCGCGCACATTGATGCGCGACTTCACGAGGTTGCCGAGCTCCAGCAGGCGCATGCCCAGCCGGTAGCTGCCCGGCTCGATTCGGTCGACGATGCGGTCGGCGGCCATCGCCGAAAGAATCCGGTGCGCGGTGGAGGGATGCAGCCCGGTGTACTGCGCGACCTGCTTCAGGCCGAGCGGCTCGGGATGGCCGGCGAGCACATCGAGCAGCTTCATCATCCGCGCGATGACCTGGATTGGATTTTTCTGTTCGGCTTTCGGCGCGGGCATGGGGGTGGCATTGTATCCCACGATGTGAAACACTCGCCGCCATGCCCGTCGTCACCAGCATTGAAGATCTTCGCCGCATGGCGAAGAAGCGGGTCGCGAAGGCGATCTTCGACTACGTGGACCGCGGCTCCTACGAAGAAGGCACGCTCCACGCCAACAAGAACGACCTCGATGCGCTGAAATTCCGCCAGCGGGTGGCGATCAACGTCGACCAGCGCTCGACGCGCAGCACCATGCTCGGCCAGGAAGTGACGATGCCGGTGGCGATCGCTCCGGTCGGGCTCACCGGCCTGAACTGGGCCGACGGCGAGATCCTCGGCGCGCGCGCGGCCGGCAATTTCGGCATTCCGTTCACGCTGTCCACCATGTCCATCTGCTCGATCGAGGATGTCGCCGGCGCGGCGGCGAAGCCGTTCTGGTTCCAGCTCTACGTGATGCGCGACCGGGGTTTCTCGGCGTCCCTCATCGATCGCGCCAAGGCGGCGAAATGTTCGGCGCTGATGCTGACGCTGGATCTGCAGATCCAGGGCCAGCGCCACCAGGACCTGAAGAACGGCCTCGCGGTGCCGCCGCGTTTGACGCTGGGTTCTTTTTTTGACGTATTGACCAAACCTGCGTGGGCGATGAATGTTCTGCGGGGAAAAAGAAAAAGCTTTGGAAATCTCGAAGGGCGCATTCCCAATGCAGACAGCCTCACCACGCTGTCGCACTGGATCGCGGGCCAGTTCGACCCCACGTTGAGCTGGAACGACGTCGCCTGGGTCAAGCAACGCTGGGGCGGCAAGCTGATCCTGAAGGGCATCCTCGACGTCGAGGATGCGAAGCTCGCCGCCGCCACCGGCGCCGACGCGATCGTGGTCTCCAACCACGGCGGCCGCCAGCTCGACGGCACCGTGTCCTCGATCCGGGCGCTGCCCGAGATCGTCGACGCCGTGGGCGACAAGATCGAAGTGCTGATGGACGGCGGCATCCAGTCCGGCCAGGACGTGCTGCGCGCGCTCGCCTATGGAGCGAAGGGGACGATGATCGGCAAGGCTTTCGCCTGGGGGCTGGGCGCGGCCGGGGAGGCGGGCGTCACGATGGTGCTTGAGATTCTGCGCAAGGAACTGGACGTCACCATGGCCCTGTGCGGCCTGAAAGACGTGAAAGACGCTAGCCCGGCGATTCTCCGCTCCGTCTAGCTGCGCGCAGCGCGAAGCGGCCCGGGTCCACCGCGGCGGCGAGTCTGCGCTCCACTGGCAGCGGTTCGCCTTCGAGCATGCTTGCAAGCAGTTCTCCCGCGAGTCCCGCCCATAGCAGGCCGCGCGAACCGTAGGCGAATGCGCCGTACAGGCCGTCGCCCAGCGGCCCGACCAGTGGCAGCCGGTCGCGCACCACGGCACGGAAGGCGACACGTCCGGCCAGCTTTTCCGGATCGAGTCCCTGCGACGCGCCCGGCAGCATCTGTTCGAGGCGCGCGAGATTGCCGGCGTGGCTGTCGGCGCGCAGCGCCGGGTCCTCGTCATCGATGTCGTAGCTCGCGCCCACCGCCGACAGGCCGTCGACGCC
>JANXUV010000145.1 GCA_025356085.1 Betaproteobacteria bacterium | reverse complement strand
CGGCCCAGGTCCGGCCGACCCAACGCGTCCGCACCGGCCAGCGTGCCGGCACGCATCAACTCGTGCGCAGTACCAACGTGCGCCTTGCGGAAGAAATTCTTCGATAGCAGGCCTGTGACGCGCAGCTCGCCGATGATGTCCATGCCGTGGGAATCGGTGCCGATGCCCGTGCTCACGCCTGCATTCGCGAAACGCGCGTAGGGGAAATTGCCGCCCTCGCGCGCAAAGCTCACGGCACAGTTCGCCACGTGGGTGCCGGTGGCGGCGAGAACTGCGAGCTCCTCGTCCGTTGCGCAGCCGGCGTGCGCGAGGACGACCCGCTTGCCCAGCAGGCCGGTGTCCCTCGCATACTCTGCTGCGCCCATGCCGTAGCGCTTGCGCAGCAGCGCAAGTTCCTGCGGCGTCTGGGCGAAGTGCGTGGTGAGGATGCAGTCAAGCTCATCCGCCGTCTTGCGGCACTCGCGCAGCAGCTCGGGCAGGCAAGTGTCAGTGGCGTGCGGTCCGATCGCCACCTGGGCGAGGCCGCCGTGCCCCTCGTCGCGCGCCTTGAAGAGCGCGATCGATCTGGCCAACTGGTCCATGCCGTCGTTGCCGAAGTCCCAGACCGGATAGCCATCCGGCCCGAGGCGCGAATTCGACGAGGACATGATGAATGGCGCGCCGACAGTGCGCAGGCCGACCTCGCGGGCGACGTCGAAGAATATTTCCTGTCCGTGGTGCCACATGTCGAGCACCGTCGTGGAGCCGCCTTTGAGCAAATCGATCATGCCGAGCGCGGTGACCGCACGCAATTCCGGGGGCGTCAGCTCCTTGGCGGCGATGGCAGTGAGCGGCAGCAGCACGTTGTAGACGAGCTTTGGCACCCATGGATCCATCTCCAGGTCGTCCGGGATGCCGCGGAATAAGCCGCCCCGGATGCAGTGCGCATGCAGGTTCACGAAACCTGGCATGACAAAGCCCTGCTCGTAGCGGACGACCGGCGTGCCGGCCGCAGGCTCATCACGCGTTACTCCCTCGATCTTCGTCCCATCGACGTAGACGTAGTGATCCTGCAAGACGGCCTGCTGGCCGTCCTTCATGCCTAGGACATATTTCCCTGCGATGACGCAGGTGGTCATTCCGGGACGATGCCCGCGTCCTGCGTTAGGCGGCGCCAGACCCCGACCTGATCCCGGGCAAGCGCGCCCATGCCATCGGCTGACAGCGGATTGAGCTCCATCGCCTGACGCTCGATCTGCGTACGCACCTCGGGCTTCGCCAGCGTCGCGAGCAGTTCCTTCGATAGCCGGTCGACCACTTCCTTCGGCATGTGCGCCGGGCCGAAGAGACCCATCCATGGAATGCCCGGGAACGGCGGCAGCCCCGCTTCGGCCATCGTAGGGAGGTCGGGCAAGGCCTTGCTGCGCTGGGGGAGCAGCGTCGCCAGGCCGCGCACCTTGCCGTCGCGCACTTGCTGCGCCAGCGTGCCGGTGATCAGCATCATCTGGATGCGGCCGCCGAGAATGTCGTTCAGCGCCGTGGTCTCGCTCTTGTAGAGGATCACCTGCAGCTTGACCTTTTCCGCCGTCGCGAACAGCGACGGCGCGATGCTGCCGGTGGCGCTGGAGCTGCCCACGGTGAGCTTGTCCGGATTGGCGCGGCCGTAGGCGCCAAGTTCCTTGAGCGACTTGGCGGGGACATCGGGGTGCACGACCCAGAAGAAGCTGTTCACGCCGATGCCGCCAATCGGGGTCATGTCGGCGATCGGATCGAAGGGCACGTTTTTGCGCAGCGACTGGATCGCCGAAATCTGCGTCGAGGTGCCGAAGAACAAGGTGTAGCCGTCGGGAGCGGACTTCACCAACTCGTTGCCGGCGACGATGCCGTCGGCGCCGGGCCGGTTGTCGATGACCACCGGCTGGCCGAGTGACTGGCTCATCGAGGCGGCAACGATGCGCGCGATGACGTCGGTGGCCCCGCCGACGCCGAACGCCACGATGGCGCGGATCGGCTTGTTCGGGTATTGGGCGGACTGAGCCGTTGCGGTCAACGGCAGCGCAAGGAATCCCAGCAGGAGGAACAGTCTTTTCATGGCTCAGCCTTTCGTAGCGTCGATGAGTGTGCTCATCTTACTGGCGTCGACTTCCTCCCAGCGTCCCGGCGCGAGGTGGCCTGGCAAAACAACGGGGCCGAAGCGCACCCGGATGAGGCGGCTCACCCTCGCGCCCGCCGCTTCCACCATGCGACGCACCTCGCGATTGCGGCCTTCTGCGAGCACGACCCGGTACCAGCGGTTGATGCCGCTTTCTTTCCTGCCCTCGATTGGTGCGAGCCGGAGGAATTTCGCCGGGCCGTCTTCCAGCGCGACGCCCGCCAGCAACTGCCGCTGCGCCTCGCCATTCAAGCCGCCCTGCACGCGCACTTCGTATTCACGCTCGATCTCGTGGCGCGGATGCATCAGCTGGTTGGCGAGTTCTCCAGAATCGGTGAACAGCATCAGGCCGGCGGAGTTCAGGTCCAGTCGCCCGATCGCCACCCAGCGCCCGGGACTGAGCTTCGGCAGCTTGTCGAACACGGTAGCCCGGCCTTCCGGATCGCTGCGCGTGACCAGTTCGCCGACCGGTTTGTTATAAAGGATGACGCGGGCTTGCGACGTTGTTGCAGCGAACTTGATCAGCTTTCCATCAAGAAGCACTTCGTCTTCCGGCGTGGCGCGATCGCCTAGCTTCGCCACCTGGCCGCGCACTGTCACCCTTCCAGCGGTGATCCAGGTCTCGATTTCCCTGCGCGAGCCGAAGCCGGCTGCGGCCAGCAATTTCTGCAGCCGTTCCCCCTGGCTACTGGGGGGTGGCGGCTGGGGCGGCGGGTTCGTTGGCGGCGGGCTGGGAGGTCGCGGGCTCAAGCTGCAGCGTCCGGGCGATTTCCTCGAGCGGCGGCAGTTCCTGCAGGGTGCGCAGGCCGAGGTCGTCGAGGAAGGTTCGGGTGGTGGCGTAAAGCGCCGGCTGGCCTGGCGTTTCACGGTGGCCGACCACGTCGATCCAGCCGCGGCTCTCCAGCGCCTGGATGATCTGCGTCGACACCACCACGCCGCGGATGTCCTCGACGTCGCCGCGCGTCACCGGCTGGCGGTAGGCGATGATTGCCAGCGTCTCCATCACCGCGCGCGAATAACGCGGCGGCTTCTCCGGATTCAAGCGCTCGATGAACGGGCGGAACGACGCCGCGGTCTGGAAGCGCCAGCCGCTCGCGACACTGACCAGTTCCACCGCCCGCTCCGACCATTCCTCGCGCAATTCATCCAGCAGCTTGCGCAAGGTGTCGTTGCCGATGTCGTCTTCAAACAGGCGCTTCAGGTCCACCAGCGACAGCGGTTCCTGCGAGGACAGCAGCGCGGCTTCGATGACGCGCTTTACTTCAGACGGGCTCGACATGGGAAATCCTGACGTAAATGGGCGCGAAACCTTCCGCCTGGGTGACATCGATGAGCATCTCGCGCGCCAGCTCCAGCAGCGCGAGAAAGGTGACCACCAGCACGGAGACACCCAGCACCGGATCGAACAGTTCGGTGAACTCCAGCACCCGGCTCTCTTTCAGCTGGCGCAGGATCTGGCTCATGTGCTCGCGCACCGACAGCTCCGCCCGCGTCACGCGATGGTGCTTGGACATGCGCGCGCGGAACAGCAGCGTGCGCCAGGCATCAGCGAGGTCTCGCGGGTGCACGTCCGGCAGGCGCTCCACCGCCGTGCGCTCCAGCAGCACCGAGACCGCCAGCACGTCGCGGCCGATCTGCGGCAGCGCGTCGATCTGCCGCGCCGCCTTCTTCATCTGTTCGTACTCGAGCAGGCGGCGCACCAGCTCCGCGCGCGGATCCTCCTCCTCGTTCACCACCGCCGGGCGCGGCAGCAGCATGCGCGACTTGATCTCGATCAGCATCGCCGCCATCACCAGGTACTCGGCGGCGAGGTCCAGGTTCTTCGAGCGCATCGACTCGACATAGTCGAGGTACTGGCGCGTCAGCGGCGCCATCGGGATGTCGAGGATGTCGAGGTTCTGCTTGCGGATCAGGTAGAGCAGCAGGTCGAGCGGCCCTTGGAACGCATCCAGCAGGATTTCCAGCGCGTCCGGCGGAATGTAGAGGTCGGTCGGGATCTCGACCAACGGCTCGCCGTAGATGCGCGCAAAGGGTTCAGCGGCAGCCGTCATGAATATGCCAAACCCATTGATTCGCGTACGTCGCGCATGGTTTCCGAGGCGAGCTTGCGCGCTTTGTCGCAACCGTCGGCGAGGATGTTCTTCACCAGCGTCGGGTCGTCCAGGTAGGGCTGCGCGCGCTCGCGGATCGGCGCGAGTTTCGCCAGTACCGCGTCGATCACCGGCTGCTTGCATTCCAGGCAGCCGATGCCGGCCGTGGTGCAACCCTTGCGCACCCAGTCCTTGCGCGCTTCGTCCGAGTACACCAGATGCATGTTCCACACCGGGCACTTGTCCGGGTTGCCGGGGTCGCTGCGCTTCACGCGCGCCGGATCGGTCGGCATGGTCTTGATTTTCTTCGCCACCGACTCCGGCTCCTCGCGCAGCGCGATGGCGTTGCCGTAGGACTTGGACATCTTCTGCCCGTCCAGGCCGGTGAGCTTGGAGGCTTCGGTCAGGAGCGCCTCGGCTTCCACCAGGATTTTCTTGCCGCTGCCCTCCAGCCAGCCATAGAGCCGCTCGCGGTCGCCGCGCGGCATGCTCTGTTGCTCATCCAGCAGCGCCTGCGCTCGCTTGAGCGCCTCTGCGTCGCCGCTTTCCAGGAACTTGGTGCGCGCCTCGTTGAAAACGCGCGCCTTCTTGCTGCCCAACTTCTTTACTGCTGCTTTCGCCTTCTCCTCGTAGCCCGGTTCGCGGCCGTAGAGGTGATTGAAGCGGCGCGCGAGCTCCCTCGTGAACTCGATGTGCGGCACCTGGTCCTCGCCCACCGGCACGTACTTGGCGCGGTAGATCATGATGTCGGCCGCCTGCAGCAGCGGG
This sequence comes from Betaproteobacteria bacterium, assembly GCA_025356085.1. Classification (GTDB taxonomy): domain Bacteria; phylum Pseudomonadota; class Gammaproteobacteria; order Burkholderiales; family SG8-39; genus RBG-16-66-20. Next base: position 12,446 of record JANXUV010000145.1, on the reverse strand, counting down.
TAGCCGAGGAAGCCGTAGGTGGAGAGGTCCTTGTCGGCGAGCTTTTCCTGCTGGTCCTTGTAGGTCGGCACGCGCTCAAGCCAGCCTAGCGGCGTCATCATCGACAGCAGCAAATGCAGCTCGGCGTGTTCGGGCACCAACGACTGGACGAAAAGCGTCGCCTGGTTCGGATCCACGCCCGAGGCCAGCCAGTCGATCACCATCTCGGTGCCAACCTCCTGCAGCGCGCCCGGCTTTTCGTAGTCGGTGGTCAGCGCATGCCAGTCGGCGACGAAGAACAGGCAGGGATGCTCGGCCTGCAGCTTGACCCAGTTCTTCAATACCCCGTGGTAGTGCCCGAGGTGCAAAGCGCCGGTGGGACGCATGCCGGAAAGGACGCGGGTTTCAAACATGGTTCAGAACCTGAACACCTTGCCGATGACGGCAAAGGACGTCCGGACCATCGGCCCCAGGATCACCCCCATGTAACCCGTGGCCATGAGCACCAGCAGGATCGGAAATCCCAGCGGTTCCAGCCGGGAGTACTGCCAGGACATGCGCGCCGGCAGCAGGCTGGCGACGATGCGCCCGCCATCGAGCGGCAGGATCGGCAGCAGGTTGAGCAGCATCAGCACCACGTTCACTTCGATGCCGGCGACGCTCATCAGTTTCAGCGGCGCGGCATAGTCGCCCGGCCCGATGGCCTCAGCCAGCTTGTAGAGCATCGCCCATCCGAGCGCCATCACCAGGTTCGAGGCCGGGCCCGCGGCCGCGACCCACATCATGTCGCGCTTCGGGTGCTTCAGCGCCGAATAGTTCACCGGCACCGGCTTGGCCCAGCCGAACAAAAAACCACCGGCGCCGGCGAATTTGCTCAACAGCAGTATGCCGATCGGCACGAGGATGGTGCCCACCAGGTCGATGTGCCGCGCAGGGTTGAGGCTGATGCGTCCCTGCGCGAAGGCGGTCATGTCGCCAAAGTGGCGTGCGACGTAGCCGTGCGCCGCCTCGTGCAGCGTGATCGCAAACAGGACCGGGAGCGCGTAGATTGCGATTGTTTGAACGAGGCTGCTGACATCCATCGAGGCGAAAATTTTATCAGACCAGGAATGCCTCGATCAGCTTTGCGACCTCCTCGGGCTGGTCGTGATGCAGCATGTGCCCAGCATCCCTTACAGTGTGGGTGCGCAGATCCTTGAATGCCGCGCGCCGCTCGGCCATATCGGCCTCTGTGAGCTTCATGCGAGTCCTTGTTTCCGAATGCTCGGCATCTACCCACAGCACAGGCGCGGTCGCCTGCGCCCAGCAGGCGCGCGCCTCGTCCAGGCGGTAGAGCGTGGCGTTTACAAGCTTGTGCGCCGGATCGCTGCGCAGAACCACGCCGCCGCCCTCCACGTCCTTGCCCCAGTGGCGCGCGAGAAATTCAGCGCGTTCGCGTTTGAGGCGCGGATTGTTCTTTTGCAGCCGGTTGGCGAGCTCGGCGTAGTCGGCATAAGGCTTCCAGCGCGGCGCGTCCTTGAGCTCGTCCATCCAGAGCGCATAGCGCTTCGGCGCCTGCTCGGGCCGCGTCAAGGGCATGCCGAAGCCCTCGAGATTGACGAAACGCGCGATGCGCTCCGGCCGGATGCCCGCGTACAGTCCGCCGACGTTTCCGCCCAGACTGTGGCCGACAAGGTTGACCGGCGCTTCGGGCTGGATCCGATCGAGCAGCGCATCCAGGTCGCCGATGTAATCGGGAAACCAGTAGTTGTCGGAACCGGACCAGGCGGTGAGACCGTAGCCACGCCAGTCGGGGGCGTAAACGTCCCATTCCTGCGCCATTGCGTCGACGAGGAACTGGAAGGAGGCGGAAACATCCATCCAGCCGTGCAGCAGGACGACCTTCTTTTCCGGTTTGCCCTTCCAGTGCCGGAGGTGATAGCGCAGGCCGCGGATGTCGAAGAAAAGCGATTCGCTGTGTTTCATGGCGGGCGCTATCATACCGGCCATGCCCGTCTTTTCTCTGCAGGATCGCCGCGTCGAGTTCCGCGGCGCGGACCACTACATCGCCTGGGACGCCACGCTCGCGGGTTCGATCATCCTCGAGAACGCCGTGAACATCTGGTTCAACGTGGTGATTCGCGCCGATAACGACCAGGTGCACATCGGCGAGGAGACCAACATCCAGGACGGCTCGGTCCTGCATTGCGATCCGGGCTTCCCGCTGACGATCGGAAAACGCGTCACGGTGGGGCACAAGGTCATGCTGCACGGTTGCACCGTCGGCGACGGTGCGCTGATCGGCATCAATAGCGTGATCTTGAACGGCGCGAAGATCGGCGCCGGGTCGCTGATCGGCGCAAACTCGCTGGTGCCCGAAGGCAAGGAGATACCGCCTGGCGTGCTGGCGGTGGGATCTCCAGCAAAGGTCGTGCGCGAACTCACGCCCGAGCAAATCGCCGGGATCCTGAAGATCTCAGAGAGTTACGTGGCCCGCGGCAAGCTCTTCAAGGAACAGCTGAAAGAGCAGAAGTAGTTACTTCGGCGCCATCCTGATCGCGCCGTCCAGGCGGATGGTTTCGCCGTTCAGCATCTCGTTCTCAACGATCTGCTTCGCCAGCGAGGCGTATTCATCCGGCTTGCCCAGGCGCGAAGGGAACGGCACCTGCTTGCCTAGCGAATCCTGCGCTTCCTTCGGCAGTCCGAGCAGCATCGGCGTGAGGAACAGGCCCGGCGCGATGGTGACCACGCGGATGCCGTTACGCGAAAGATCGCGCGCGATCGGCAGCGTCATGCCGACCACGCCGCCCTTCGAAGCCGAATAGGCGGCCTGGCCGATTTGCCCGTCATAGGCCGCGACCGACGCGGTATTGATGATCACGCCCCGCTCGCCGGCGGCGTTCGGGCCGGCCTTGCACATCGCATCCGCCGCGAGGCGGATCATGTTGAAGGTGCCGATCAGGTTGATGGTGATGACTTTCGTGAAGCGCGCGAGGTCGTGCGGCGCTTCCTTGCCGACGGTGCGCTCGGCCACGCCGATGCCGGCGCAGTTCACCAGCACCTGGATGCCGCCGAAGGCCTTGACCGTCGCCTCGACCGCGGCCTTGCCGTCGGCTTCCGAGGTGACGTCGCACTTGCAGTATTTCCCGTTGATTTCCTTTGCCAGCTTCTCGCCGGCTTCCGCCTGCAGGTCGGCGATCATGACCTTGGCGCCGTTGGCCGCCGCCATCTGCGCGGTTGCCGCGCCGAGGCCGGACGCGCCGCCAGTGATGAGGAATATGCTATTTCGGATTTGCATCTAAGAGCCTCCCGGTGATTTAGCCGATAATTCTACCTTCATGAAACTCGCTTTCGACCTGCAGTTCGACGATCTCTACGCGCGCGGCGGCTTGCTGCGCCTGGATGCCGCATTCCTGTCTTTTCTCGATTCTTCCCTGCAGGAGAAACTCCTCGAAGCCAGGCGCAATCCTCCGGCCGCCAGGCAGGAATCCGAATTGCTGATCGCGCTGGCGCCCCATCTCGAAGACTTTCTCGCGAAACTGTTCGGCATCGAAGCCGAAGCACAGGCGCTGGCGGCTCGCCACCACGAGCTGGCGCCGCTCTATTCAGTCAAGCGGCTGTTCGTACAGCGACGGGCGCTGCACAAAGTGAAGGCGGAAGATGCGTCGCCGGCAGGTTTTAAATTTTCTTCTGAACTCGACTTTGCTCGCCGTGTGACTGAATGGCTTGCAAATGAAAATCAATTCGAAAAAGAACTTGAAAGCGCCGCGCGCTACGCCGCGTGGGCCGTGACCACGCTCGAAGGCAAGGCAAAGCACGGAGCGGGCGTGCTGTTCAAGACACCACTCAAGCTCGACTTCATGAAACTGGTGCCGGTGCATACCGACACCTCGCAGGGATTCGCAAAACACAGCCTCGAACACCTGCGCCAGCGCGACGGCTTCGCCCTTACCGACCATGGCACCGATCTGGCGGGCGCGCTCGACCAGGCGAACTACTGCATTTGGTGCCATGAGCAGGGAAAGGATTCTTGCTCCAAGGGCCTCAAGGAAAAGGCACCAGCCACAGGATTCAAGAAATCCCAGTTCGGCGTGCCGCTCGCGGGCTGCCCGCTGGAAGAGAAAATCTCGGAATTCCACCTGGTTAAGACGCGCGGCGAGCCGATCGCGGCGCTGGCGATGATCTGCGTCGACAACCCGATGGTGGCGGCCACCGGGCATCGCATCTGCAACGATTGCATGAAGTCCTGCATCTACCAGAAGCAGGCGCCGGTGGACATTCCGCAGGCCGAGACCCGCACGCTCAAGGACGTTCTCGAACTTCCCTGGGGCTTCGAACTCTATTCGCTGCTCACCCGCTGGAACCCGCTCAACCTGCGCCGTCCGGTGCCCGCAGCGCCGACCAACCGCAAAGTGCTGGTGGTCGGCCTGGGCCCCGCCGGCTTCACGCTGGCGCATCACCTGATGAACGACGGCCATACGGTCGTCGGCATCGACGGTCTCAAGCTAGAGCCCTTGGGTTTGGAATTCGTTCCTGTAAAAAATATTCAGGATATCCGCGAACCACTGGACCAGCGCGTCATGGCCGGCTTCGGTGGCGTCGCCGAATACGGCATCACCGTGCGCTGGGACAAGAATTTCCTCAAAATCATCCGGCTGCTGCTCGAGCGGCGCAGTCAATTCGCGATGCATGGCGGCGTGCGCTTCGGCGGCACGTTGACGCTGGAAGACGCAATGGCGATGGGCTTCGACCATGTCGCGCTGTGCGTGGGCGCGGGCAAGCCGACGGTGCTCGACATTCCGAACGGCCTCGCGCGCGGCGTGCGCGCGGCGTCGGATTTCCTGATGGCGCTGCAGCTTACCGGCGCCGCGAAGGAAGACTCCCTCGCCAACATGCAGCTGCGGCTGCCGGTGGTGGTGATCGGCGGCGGGCTGACCGCGATCGACACCGCCACCGAGTCCCTTGCCTACTATGTGGTGCAGGTGCGCAAGTTTCTCGACCGCTACGAAACGCTCGCAAAGGAGATCGGCGAGAACGCCGTGCGCGCGAGCTGGGATGACCAGGAGCGCGAAATCGCAGAAGAGTACCTGGCGCACGCCCGCGCATTGCGCGCCGCCGCGCCGGAAAAGCACATCGAACTGCTGCGCCACTGGGGCGGCGTCACCATCGCCTACCGCCGGCGCCTGGTGGACAGCCCCTCCTACACGCTGAACCATGAGGAAGTGGAGAAGGCGCTCGAAGAAGGCATCTGGTTCGCCGAAGGCCTGACGCCAGTGGCGGTGGACGTGGACAATTTTGGCGCCGTGAAAGGCATCCGTCTCAAGGACGCGGCGGCCGAGCACTGGCTGCCGGCGCACACAGTGTTCGTCGCGGCGGGCACGCAGCCCAATACGGTGCTGGCGCGCGAGGATGCCGCGCACTTTTCGCTCGAAGGCAAATATTTCGCCGCCTGCGACGCGGACGGCAAGCCGGTCAAGCCGCAGTATTCGACCTCGAAGCCAGCGACGCCAAACGTGCTGCTGGCGAAGCAGCCCGACGGCCGCTTCGTGAGCTATTTCGGCGACGTGCACCCCTCCTACTTCGGCAACGTCGTGAAAGCGATGGGTAGCGCGAAACAGGGCTATCCGGTCATTTCAAAGGTTTTGAATTCGAGGCCTGCCATTCCAAAGGAAAATTTCTTCGCTCACCTTTCAGATCAGCTCGGCGCAACCGTCCACAAAGTAGAACGGCTCACCCCGACCATCGTTGAAGTCGTGATCCGCGCGCCACTGGCGGCGAAGAAATTTCAGCCCGGCCAGTTCTACCGCCTGCAGAATTTCGAGACGCTGGCGCCAGTGATCGATCGCACTCGCATGCAGATGGAAGGCCTCGCCATGACCGGCGCCTGGGTGGATCCCGCCAAGGGGCTGGTCTCCATCATCGCGCTGGAGATGGGCGGCTCAAGCGATCTGTGCGCCATGCTCAAGCCCGGCGAGCCGGTAATACTGATGGGCCCGACCGGCACGCCGACGGAAATCACCGGCAATGAAACGGTGGTGTTGTGCGGTGGCGGCCTCGGCAACGCGGTGCTGTTCTCCATCGGCGCCGCCTTCCGCGCCGCGGGCTCCAGGGTTCTCTACTTTGCCGGCTACAAGAAAGTCGCCGACCGCTACAAGGTTCCCGACATTGAGAACGCCGCGGATGCGGTGATCTGGTGCTGCGACGAAGAACCCGGCTTCAAGCCAAGCCGCCCGCAGGACCGCAGCTTCGTCGGCAATATCGTCCAGGGAATGGACGCCTACGCCGAAGGCCGGCTGGGTAAGCCCTCCATCCGCCTGGACGATTGCGACCGCCTCATCGCCATCGGCTCAGATCGCATGATGGCCGGCGTCGCGAAAGCGCGCCACGATGTCCTTAAGCCGCACCTGAAGCCCGCGCACTTCGCCATCGGCTCCATCAACTCGCCGATGCAATGCATGATGAAAGAAATCTGCGCCCAGTGCCTGCAGCCTCACCGCGATCCCGTGACCGGCGAAACCAGCTACGTATTCTCCTGCTTCAACCAGGACCAACCCCTCGATAGCGTGGACTTCAAGGGTCTAAACGAGCGCCTGAAACAGAACTCCCTCGCCGAAAAACTGAGCGCGGGCTGGCTGCGCCACTGCATGCCGCAGTTGAGGAAGCAACGCAGCTTCGTTTAACGGGTCGCTTGACAGTCTATACAATTCTTATATAAGATTTGTATATGCCCAAGATCAAATCCAAGATCAGCACTTTCTCCGCGGCGCCACGAGACCTGGAGATGCTCGAGGTTGTCGCCCGCTATCACGGCCTGAACAAGAGCGCGACGATCGTCAGTCTCGTGCGCAGGGAGTTCTGGCGTGCTTTCCCTGGCGGCACGGACAAGATTCGCCCCGACCGCGGTGCCAAGGTGGAGGACGGCAAATGAGATTCCTAATACTTTTCGCCCTGTTCGTTGCGTCGAGTGCGTTCTCGCAAGCCATCAAGATCGGCGAACTGAACAGCTACAAGGTTTTCCCAGCCTTCCTCGATCCGTACAAGAAGGGCATGCAGCTCGCGCTGGAGGAGATCAATGCCGCGGGCGGCGTGCTGGGAAGGAAGCTCGAGCTGGTGACGCGGGATGACGGCGGCAATCCGGGCGACGCGGTGCGGGTCGCGGAGGAGCTGATATCGCGCGAGAACGTCGCGGTGCTGATGGGTACCTTCGCTTCCAACGTCGGCCTGGCGGTGTCGAATCTCGCCGCGCAGCGCAAAATCCTGTTTGTCGCTTCCGAGCCGCTCACGGACAAGATCGTCTGGGAGAACGGCAACCGCTACACCTTCCGGCTGCGGCCCTCGACGTACATGCAGACGGCAATGCTGATTCCCGAAGCGGCGAAGCTGAAGAAGAAGCGCTGGGCGATCGTCTACCCCAACTACGAGTACGGCCAGTCGGCCGCGGCGTCGTTCAAGAAGCTGCTGAAGGCCGCGCAGCCGGACGTGGAGTTTGTCGCCGAACTCGCCTCCCCCCTCGGCAAGATCGACGCCGGCGCTGTGGTGCAGGCCCTCGCGGATGCCAAGCCGGACGCGATCTTCAGTTCGCTGTTCGCCGCCGACCTGCAGACGTTCGTGCGCGAGGGCAACACGCGCGGGCTTTTCAAGAGCACGCCTGTATTCAACCTGCTTGCCGGCGAGCCCGAGTACCTCGACACGCTAAAGGAGGAGACACCCGATGGCTGGTGGGTGACGGGCTATCCATGGCGCGAAATCAACACGCCGGAACACCAAAGGTTTCTCTCGGCGTACCAGAAGCGCTGGAACGACTACCCGCGCCAGGGGTCGGTGGTCGGCTATGTGGCGGTTCATGCGGTGGCCGAGGCCATTAAGAAAGCCAAAACGATGGACACCGAAAAACTCGTCGAGGCCATGAAGGGCCTGCAGATGGGCACCCCTTTCGGCCCGATTGCCTGGCGGGCGCTGGACCACCAGTCGACCATGGGGGCCTATGTCGGCCAGCTCGCCCGCAAGGGCAGCCAGGGCGCGATGGTGAACTGGCGCTTCTCCGATGGTGCCCGCTTCCTGCCCCCCGATGAGGAAGTAAAGTTCCTGCGTAGAGAGTAGATTAGTCAATGAGTTGGGAATCTATCCTCATCCAACTCCTGAATGGCCTCGCAGGGGCCTCCTCGCTGTTCTTGGTGGCTGCGGGGCTGTCGCTAATCTTCGGGGTGACCCGGATCGTCAACTTCGCCCACGGCTCGCTCTACATGCTGGGGATGTACCTGGCGGTATGGCTGTCTGGCCGGGTCGGGTTCTGGGTGGCGGTGCCTCTGGCGGCCGTATCGGTTGGCTTGGTTGGTTTTTTCATTGAATTTTTTTTGCTGAAGAAAATATACAAAGCGCCTGAACTGCTTCAGCTCCTCGCGACCTTCGCGCTGGCGCTGGTGATCAAGGACGCCGCTCTCTGGGCCTGGGGGCCGGAAGACATGCTCGGCCCGCGCGCGCCTGGATTTTCCGGCGCGGTGAACATCGCGGGCAGCGCCGTCCCGCAATACGATCTGCTGTTGATCCTGCTGGGGCCGCTGGTGCTGGTTTTCCTCCAGCTGGTTCTTTCGAAGACCCGCTGGGGCATCCTGGTCCGCGCCGCCAGCGAGGACCGGGAAATGGCCGGCGCGCTGGGCGTGAATCAGCGCTGGCTGTTCACGGGCGTGTTCGTGTTGGGCGCCCTGCTTGCCGGCCTCGGCGGCGCGCTGCAGATTCCGCGCGAGCCCGCCAGCCTGAACGTGGACCTGCGGGTGATCTCGGATGCGTTCGTGGTCGTCGTGGTCGGCGGCCTGGGATCGATCCCGGGCGCTTTCCTCGCAGCGCTGCTGATCGCTGAAGCCAAGGCCTTCTGCACCGGCCTTGGCTACTCCGAGGCGACGCTGGTGATCGAGTTCGTCATCATGGCAGCGGTGCTGGTCTGGCGCCCGTGGGGATTGCTCGGCCGCGCACAGGCGCCGGCGAAGAATCCGGGCTTTGCGCAAGCGCCCGCCGAATTTCCGGCCAGGAAAGTTTTCATCGCGGGCGCGGTCCTGCTTGCCGTTCTCGCGCTGCTTCCCGTCGCCGCCGGCGGCTACACGCTGGTGCTGCTCACCGACATGCTGGTCTTCGCGCTGTTCGCCACCAGCCTGCACTTCATCATGGGGCCAGGCGGACTGTATTCCTTCGGCCACGCGGCTTACTTCGGCATCGGCGCGTATGCGGCCGGCATCCTGGTTCTGAACAAGATCACGACGATGGAATTCGCGCTCGCGCTCGCGCCGCTCGCCGCGGGCCTGGGCGCCCTCTTGTTCGGCTGGTTCTGCGTGCGGCTCTCGGGCGTCTACTCCGCGATGCTGACGCTCGCCTTCGCGCAGATCGCCTGGTCGGCTGCGTTCCAGTGGAACGCGCTGACCGGCGGCTCCAACGGCATGGTCGGCATCTGGCCCGCGCCCTGGCTCGCGTCGAAGACGGCGTACTACTACCTGACTCTGATCCTTTGTGCCGCGGCAATCTCTTTCTTCTGGCGGGCGATCCATTCCCCGTTCGGCTATGCCCTGCGCGCGGGCCGCGACTCGCCGCAGCGCGCCGACGCGAGCGGCATCGACGTGCGCGCCGTGCAATGGGCGGCGTTCACCATCGCCGGCCTGGCGGCAGGCGTGGCGGGATCGCTGTACGCGTTCTCCAAGGGCTCGATCTCGCCCGAATCGCTGGGCATCCAGCGCTCCGTGGACGGCCTGGTGATGGTGATGCTGGGCGGCATCCAGACGCTGACCGGGCCGCTCTGGGGCGCCGCGCTCTTCACCTGGCTGCAGGATGCGACGGCGCGCAACCTCGATTATTGGCGCGCGGTGACAGGGATGGTAATCCTCGCACTGGTTCTGCTGCTGCCAAACGGCATCGGTTCTTTTTTTCAAAAGAAGAAATGAACATTCTCGCGGTCAGGAATCTCTCGAAAGCGTTCGGCGGCGTACAAGCCGTGCGCGATGTGAGCTTCTCCGTCGCGGCGGGCGAACTGCTGGCCATGATCGGCCCGAATGGCGCCGGCAAGACGACCTGCTTCAACTTGGTGGGCGGTCAGCTCCCGCCAGATGCCGGGGAGCTTTTCCTGGAAGAAAGAAACATCCTGGGCCGCCCGCCCCGCGAGCTGTGCCGCCTCGGCGTCGGCCGCACGTTTCAGGTCGCCGCCGCGTTCATTTCAATGACGGTGCGCGAAAACGTTCAGGTGGCGGTCCTGGCGGGGGAGCAGAGACTGAATTCCGCTTTTTCAACTTTTGAAAGAAATGACAAGACCGAGCAAATCCTCCTGCAAGTCGGAATGGATGCGCAAGCTGATCGGCTATGCGCTGAACTGGCCTACGGCGACCTGAAGCGCGTCGAACTCGCCATCGCCCTCGCCTCCCGGCCGCGCCTGCTGCTGATGGACGAACCGACCGCGGGCATGGCGCCGGCGGAACGTCACGGGCTGATGGCGCTGGTAAAGGAAATTGCAAAGGAGAAAGGCATTTCCGTTCTCTTTACGGAGCACGACATGGACGTCGTCTTCCAGTACGCCGACCGGGTGATGGTGCTGTCCGAAGGCGAAATCATCGCCCAAGGCAATCCGGCCGATGTGCGCGCCGACCCGCGCGTGCGCCGTGTCTACCTCGGCGAAGAGGCAGCGCATGCTTGAACTCAAGCGCCTGAATTCGGGCTACGGCCGGGCGCAGGTGCTGTTCGACTTCGAGCTGCGGCTGGGCGCCGGCGAAGTGGTCGCGCTGCTCGGTCGCAATGGCGCGGGCAAGTCGACGGCGCTGAAGGCTACGATGGGGCTTCTTCCGCTCTTTTCGGGTGAAATTCTTTTCAATAGAGAAAAACTGCAGGGCCTGGAACCCTTCCGCATTGCCCGTCTCGGCCTCGGATACGTCCCGGAGGATCGGCGCATCTTCACGGGCCTGAGCGTGAGGGAGAATCTCGAGGCCGGCCGGCAGCCGCCGCGCGCGGGCGCGCCGCGCTGGACGCCGGAGAAACTGTTCGAGCTGTTCCCGAACCTCGGCCGCATGCGGGATCGCAACGGTGTCAGCATGTCCGGCGGCGAACAGCAGATGCTGGCCATCGCGCGCACGCTGATGGGCAACCCGCGCGCGCTCCTGCTCGACGAGCCGTTCGAAGGTCTCGCGCCGGTGATCGTCGACGCGGTGGCCGCGTCCATCCGCGAGCTGAAGCGCGAGGGACTCAGCGTGCTGCTCTGCGAGCAGAATCTGCGCTACGCGCGACTGGTGGCGGACCGCGCCTGCATCATCGAAATGGGCCGCATCTGCCATACCGGCAGCCTGGCCGGGCTCGACAGCGATCCGGCGCTACGCGAACGCTACCTCTCTTTCTGATCCGAGCCTTAGCCCGTCAGCACGCGCAGGGCTGTTTCGCCTCGCAGAGTAGCGATGGTCGTGAGGCAAAACACGATCAGCGGGACGATGAACAGCACCAGGCTCACCAGCAGCAGGCCGCGCGGCGGCGCAGCGCCGCGCCAGCGGGAAAAACCGGACAGCAGCGACAGGATGATCAAAGTCCAGCAGAACAGTTCCAGCACCCAGCGGCTCCAGGACTTCTCCTGCAGCACCCCGATACCGCCGACCAGGCCGAGAATCCAGATGCCGAACAGGAAGAAATCCTCCAGCACGCGCACCGCAAGGTTTTTGCGCGCGCCTTCTCCGCCGTAATGCAGCGCGACAATCAGCCCGATGCCCAGTCCCAGCGCGAGCCCCGAACCCACGGCAATCAGCCACCCCACCAACTCGAGATCCAGAGCGTCCATCGTCAGTCCAGGCGGAGCGTGCCTTCGACGCAGGTGACCGCGCTGCCGCCAAGAAGGATCTTGCCGCCTTCGAAACGAATCGAAACCTGTCCGTCGCGCCCCAGCTGCATGCCTTGCCGCGCAACATAGCGCTCGCCGAAGCGGCTGCCCTGCCCTGTATGCCTCAGGTACGCGGCGACGCTGATGTTGCCGCTGCCGCAGACCGGGTCTTCCGGGATGCCATGCGCCGGCGCGAAGGAACGCACATGGATGGCCGACTGCCCGTCCGTGGCGGCTCCGTAAACCGTGACGCCGCCGATCGACAATCGCTTGCTGAGATCGGCCAGGGCTTGCATGTCCGGTGTCAATACGCCAACCGTCTCCGTGTCCGCGAGTTCGGCCACCAGCCAGCGCGGACCGACATTGAGGATCAACGGAGTGCCTTTGGCTTTCGCTCCAAGCATCTTTTCGAGGAGGGAAATTTCTGAAAATGCTGTTTCCGTGGCATTCGGCGAGTCCAGCCAGAGCGTTTCACCATCCACCTGCAGCTCGAGGATGCCGGCGCCGCATTCCTGCCTGAGTTTGCCGTTGTTCGCCTTGGCGATGCCCGCTTCCAGGACCGAATGGGCGCTGCCGATGGTTGGATGGCCGGCGAACGGCAATTCGGCGCGCGGCGTGAAGATGCGCAGCTTGTAGTCGGCGGCCGGCGACGTCGGCG
>JANXUV010000053.1 GCA_025356085.1 Betaproteobacteria bacterium | reverse complement strand
CAGGGCGAGATCCGCTTCGGCGGCCAGCGCATCGACGGCCGCGCCACCGAAGACATCGTGCGCCTGGGCATCGCGCACGTCCCCGACGGCCGCGGCACCTTCGCCAACCTGACCACAGAGGAGAACCTGCGGCTGGGCGCGTATACGCGCAAGGACAAGCCGGCGGTCGAGGCGGATCTGGAGCGCATGTACGGCTATTTTCCGCGCCTGAAGGAGCGCCGCGCGCAGCAGGCCGGCACGCTTTCCGGCGGGGAACAGCAAATGCTCGCGGTGTCGCGCGCGCTGATGCTGCGGCCGAAGCTGATGTTGCTCGACGAGCCCTCCTTCGGCCTCGCGCCCCTGATCGTGAAGGAACTGTTCGGCATCCTGCGCGCGGTCAACGAGAAGGAGCACATCAGCATGCTGGTGGTGGAGCAGAACGCGGCGATGGCGCTGGACCTCGCCGACCGCGCCTATCTGATCGAAACCGGCCGCATCGTGCTCTCGGGCGCGGCGGCCGACATCAAGAGCGACGACGCGGTGCGCCGCTCGTACCTCGGCTACTAGGGAGACAGGGACCTGGACGGATTCTTCCACCAGGCGCTCGCCGGTCTTGCGACCGGGGGAATTTATGCCAGCCTCGCGCTGGCGCTGGTGATGATCTACCAGGCGACGCAACTGGTGAATTTCGCGCAGGGCGCGCTGGCCATGTTCTGCACCTACATCGCCTGGAGCCTGATTACCGCCGGCGTGCCCTACTGGGCGGCGTTCTTTCTCACCGTGATTTTCGCGTTCGCGCTCGGCGCGGCGATCGAACGCGTCATCATCCGCCCGGTGGAAAACGCGCCGGTCCTAGCGGTGGTCGTGGTGTTCATCGGCCTTCTGGTCATCCTCACCAGCATAGCGGGCTGGATCTACACCTACACCATCAAGGTATTTCCCAGCCCGTTTCCTGCGGCGCCGCTGTTCGGCAACAAGTACATGTCTTCGCACGAGATCGGCGCCATCGGCGTGACGCTGGTGGTATTGCTGCTGCTGTATGCGTTCTTCCGCCTCACCCCTCTCGGACTTGCAATGCGCGCCGCGGCGCAAAATCCCGAATCAAGCCGCCTGGTCGGCATCCGCGTCGGCTGGATGCTTGCGCTCGGCTGGGGCCTCGCCTCGGCGGTCGGCTCCATTGCCGGAATGATGGTCGCGCCAATCGTGTTCCTCGACCCAAACATGATGGGTGGCATCCTGCTCTATGCGTTCGCCGCCGCGCTGATCGGCGGCGTCGATAGTCCGGGCGGCGCGGTATTCGGCGGTTTCCTGGTGGGCGTCCTCGAGAACCTGCTTGGCGCTTTCGTCATTGGCAATGATCTCAAGCTCGCCGTGGCGTTGGTGCTGATCATCGGCGTCCTGGTGGTGAGGCCTTCGGGCTTCTTCGGCAAGGTTCACGTCACCCGCGTATGAGCAAACGCCAGCTGATCCTCCTCCTTCTGGTCCTCGCGGCTGCCTGCGCGCTGCCATTCTTCATCAGCAACTACCGCATCTTCCAGTTCACGCTGGTGCTGGTGTACTCGATCGCGCTGCTCGGCCTGAACATGCTCACCGGTTATAACGGCCAGATCTCCCTCGGGCACGGCGCCTTCTACGCCATCGGCGCCTATGCCGCGGCGATCCTGATGGACAAGGCCGGCATGCCGTACTGGGCCACCCTGCCGATTGCGGGCGCGGTGTGCCTGGTCGTCGGATTCCTCTTCGGGCTGCCGGCGCTGCGCCTCGAGGGCCTGTACCTGGCGCTCGCCACCTTCGCGCTCGGCGTGTCGCTGCCGCAACTGCTCAAGTACCACCATCTCGAGAAATGGACCGGCGGCGTGCAGGGCATCGTCATTCCCAAGCCCGATCCGCCCGCTTTTCTCGCCGAGCTCGGCCTGCAGCTGAACCAGGACCGCTGGCTGTATTTCTTCACGCTCGCCATGACGCTGCTGATGTTCCTGCTCGCCTGGAACATGCTGCGCGGCCGCATCGGACGAGCCATGATCGCGATCCGCGACCAGCACGTTGCCGCCGAGGCGATGGGTATCAACACCGCGATGGTCAAATCGCTCACCTTCGGCGTGTCGGCGATGTACATGGGCGTCGCGGGGGCGCTGGGGGCGATCGCGGTGCAATTCGTCGGGCCGGACAGCTTCGACATCTTCCTGTCGATCGTTTTCCTGGTCGGCATCGTCGTCGGCGGCCTGGCGTCCATCTCCGGCGCCGTGTTCGGCGCCCTGTTCATCCAGTTCGTGCCCAACATCGCGGATTCGATCTCGAAAGCGGCGCCCTGGGCGATTTTCGGGGTGTTCATGATCGGCTTCGTCTACCTGATGCCGGCCGGGGTTGCGGGCGCGATACGGATAGCGGTGGCGCGGCTGGAGCGCAAGAGGCAGAATTAACTGCAGTTCCTTCAAAGGAGGAGGTCCACATGAAACGTTTACTGATACCGATTGCGGCGGCTCTCGCCGCTGTACTTGCCGCTCCCGCGGCGCTGGCGCAGAAGAAGTACGACACAGGCGCATCCGACGCCGAAATCAAGGTCGGCAATATCATGCCCTACAGCGGCCCGGCATCCGCTTACGGCACCATCGGCAAGGTCGAGGCGGCCTACTTCAAGATGCTTAACGAAAAAGGCGGCATCAACGGCCGAAAGTTGAACTTCATTTCGGTGGACGACGGCTACAGCCCGCCGAGAACGGTGGAGATGGCGAGGAAGCTGGTGGAACAGGACGAGGTGCTGTTCATATTCCAGTCGCTCGGCACCGGCATGAACACCGCGATCCAGAAATACATGAACGTGAAAAAGGTGCCGCAGCTGTTCGTCGCCACTGGCGCCACCAAGTGGAACGACCCGAAGGACTTTCCGTGGACCATGGGCTGGCAGCCGAATTACCAGACCGAGGGCACGATCTACGCGCACTACATCCTCAAGAACAAGCCCAACGCGAAGATCGCGATCCTTTACCAGAACGATGACTACGGCAAGGATTACCTCAAGGGCTTCAAGGACGGCCTGGGCGCGAAAACAAGCCTGATCGTCAAGGAGGTTTCCTACGAGGCGACGGATCCGACCGTGGATTCGCAGATGGTGCAGCTGCAGGCCTCCGGCGCGGACGTGTTCTTCAACATCACCACGCCCAAGTTCGCGGCGCTGGCGATCCGCAAGGCCTATGACCTGAGCTGGAAGCCGTTGCATTTCCTCAACAACGTGTCGGCTTCGGTAGGTTCGGTGCTGGTGCCGGCGGGCCTGGAGAAGGCGGTGGGCCTGATTTCCACGCAATACATCAAGGACCCGACCGATCCGCAGTGGAACAAAGATCCCGCGGTAATGGCCTGGAAGGAGTTCATGGCCAAGTACTACCCGGACGGCGATCTGAAGGATGCGTCGAACATCTACGGCTACACGGTGGCGGCGGCGCTGGCGCAGGTCCTCAAGCAGTGCGGCGACAACCTGACACGTGAAAATGTCATGAAGCAGGCCGCCAGCCTGAAGGACTTCCGCGTGGAGACCATGCTGCCGGGAATCAAGATGAACACCAGCCCGACCGACTTCGCGCCGATCGAGTCCGTTCAGCTGATCAAGTTCGACGGCAAGGAGTGGGTCCGATTCGGGGAAGTGATGGGCAAATAGCCCTCTTTCCTTGTGGTAATGTAAAAGCGCGGGCTTCGGCTCGCGCTTTTTTTATTTCTGGAGGCCACGCGATGGACATGAGCGAAAAAGTACTGCGGCTTAAACCGGCAGGCGTCAGCGCCGAAGAATGGGCGGTACGCCTGGAACTTGCAGCGCTGTACCGTGCCTTCGACTGGATGGGCTGGACCGAGCTGATCTACAACCACATCACCGCCAAAGTGCCCGGCCCCGACCACCACTACCTGATCAACCCCTACGGCCTCTGGTACAACGAGGTCACCGCCTCCAACCTGGTCAAGGTGAACCTGGCTGGCCAGGCAGTCGACGGCTCGAAGTACCCGGTCAACGTCGCCGGCTTCGTGATCCACAGCGCGGTCCACGAGGCGCGCAGCGACGCGCACTGCATCATCCACACGCACTCGACCGCCGGCAGCGCGGTCTCCTGCAAAAAGGACGGCCTGCGCTACGACAACTTCTACAGCGGCATTCTGCATGGCGAGGTCGCGTACCACGAGTTCGAAGGCGTAACCACGGATACCAGCGAGCAGTCGCGCCTGGTCCGCAGCCTGGGGAAGAAGTCGGTCCTGATTCTGCGCAACCACGGCCTGCTGGTCGCCTGCCCCGGCATTCCGGAGGCGTTCACCACCTACTGGACGCTGCAGCGCGCCTGCGAAATCCAGGCGGCCACCGACGCCATGGCCGGTGACAACCTGCCGATCGCCCCGAAAGTGCTCGAGGAAACGCCGGCGCGCACGCTGCCGTTCCGTTCCGGCCCGCGGCCGGGCGGCCTCGCGTTCGACGGCCTGCTGCGGCGGGCCGGAATTCGTTACGAGGATCTGGCCTGATGGACAAACGAAGCCACAAAGAGCGCCACGAAGCCGGGTTGAAGACGCGCCGCGAAGTGTTGGGCGCGGAATACGTCGACAAGGCGCAGGCCGCGGCCGACGATTTCAACAAGCCCTTCACCGAGCTGCTGAACACCTACTGCTGGAACGACGTCTGGAACCGGCCGGGCCTCGAGCGCAAGACGCGCTCGATGCTGAATCTCGCGATGCTTTCCGCGCTCGGCCGCACGCATGAGCTCAAGCTGCACATCAACGGCGCGCTCAACAACGGGCTGACCAAGGAGGAAATCCGCGAAGTCTTCATGCAGGTCGCGATCTACTGCGGCGTGCCGGCGGCGGTGGAAAGCTTCCGCTCCGCCAAGGAAGTCTTCAAGGAACGCGGCGTGTGAAAGTAGGATTCATCGGGCTCGGGTTGATGGGCAAGTTGATGTCCGCGAACCTGGTCAAAGCCGGCTTTAATGTGCGTTCTTTCGATTTGAATGGATCCGGAAACTGTAAAACCGCCAGGGAAACGGCGGAACAGTCACAGGTTCTGATCACCATGGTTCCCAATGGCAAGGCGGTGCGCAAGGCGGTTCTCGCCGCCCTGCCAGGCCTGGCGCGCGGCGCCATCGTCATCGACATGAGTTCCTCCGATCCCGCCACCACGCGCGCCCTCGGGGCCCTGCTGAAGAAGAATGGCATCGGCATGCTCGACAGCCCGGTCTCCGGCGCGAAAGCGAAAGCCGCGGACGGCACGCTCGCCTTGATGGTCGGCGGTGATCCGGCGCTGCTGAAGCGGGTGCGCCCGGTGCTGTCTGCGATGGGGACGGAGATTTTTCACACCGGCGCGCTCGGCTCAGGCCACGCCACCAAGGCGCTCAACAACTACCTCGGCGCCGCGGGCACCGTGGCGGGCATGGAGGCGCTCCTGATCGGAAAAAAATTCGGCCTGGACCCGAAGACCCTGATCAACGTCATCAACGCCTCAACGGGGAAGAACAGCACCACCGAACGCAAGATCCCGCAGCAGGTCTTCACCAATGCCTTCGCGTCCGGGTTTGCGCTCGCGCTGATGACCAAGGATGTGGGAATTGCGGAGGGAATCGCACGATCCATGAAAATTGAAACCCCCTACTTGAAGCAAACCCTGAAAGTCTGGCGCTCCGCCCTCAGGCGGCTGCCTGCCGGGGCCGACCATACGGAGATTTATCACTACCTGCGGAAGCTGAGCTCTCCATCTCGCGGCGCAACTTTACCGCGGGCACGTTCGCCTCGAAAGCGACGTCGCTCCAGCTGAGCGGCTGGCCGGCGGCGACCGGCCGCAGCATTTTCCAGCCATGCGCGAGGCCGAGCGGCAGGCAGCCCTGCGCGAGCGAATCTGCCGCGGGCATCAACCGGCCGACAACGGTGTAGCCGCCTTCGCCATCGAGAATTTCGCCCGTTTTTAAAGATTTTTTTGCAACTGCAACGGCGTCCGCACGCCACCCCGTTGCGCAGCCGGTTGGCTCGCCGCGCAGCCCCA
This sequence comes from Betaproteobacteria bacterium, assembly GCA_025356085.1. Classification (GTDB taxonomy): domain Bacteria; phylum Pseudomonadota; class Gammaproteobacteria; order Burkholderiales; family SG8-39; genus RBG-16-66-20. Next base: position 90 of record JANXUV010000053.1, on the reverse strand, counting down.
CCGATGCCACAGAGATCCCGACTTCCAGCCCGATCAGGTGCCAGCGCTTGTACATGCAGGCGTAGCGCCCCGATTCGTCGGTCTTCACGC
>JANXUV010000039.1 GCA_025356085.1 Betaproteobacteria bacterium | reverse complement strand
GCGGCGTGAGCGGGTACGGCTCGGCCGCCGTCGGGGCCGGCAACCTCGCCGGTCGCGCCGGCCTGCTGAGCGGCGGGTCGAGGAACATGGTCGGCGGTGCCGGGGACGTGCTCGGGATCTACAACGGGCTGCGGCAGGGCGGCGTGGCGGGCTACGGCGGCGCGGCGTTGAGCGGGGCCGACCTGTACGGCCGGGCCTCGGGCACCGCGATCCCCGGGCTCGGCCCTGTGAGCGATATTTTCGGGATCTACAACGGGATACGACAGGGCGGCGTGGCGGGCTACGGCAGCGCGGCGCTGGACGCGTACCAGCTTTACGGGACCGCGCAAGCCGCCGGGTTGTTTGGCGGGTCCGCGGCGGCGACCGGCGGCGCGGCGGCGGCCGGCGCGACAGCGGGCGGCACGGCAGCTAGCGGCGCGGTAGCCGGCAGCGTAGCCGGCGACGCCGCGGCGGCTGGTGACGCGGCGGCGGCGGCCGACGCGGCGGCGGCCACTAGCGCCGCTGACGGTGTGGCTACGGCGGCCGGCTCGTTCGGGTGGGTCGCGGCCCCGGTGGCGCTTGCGGCCTACGCATGGTCAAAGCCAGCGTATACGTTGGGTACCGACTACTGGAACCGCATGAACAACGCGCTGACCGGCAAAGGCTCCGGCAACGCGACGTACGATCAAGGGGTCGACAGCACCCAACAGCGCGCGAGCGCTTTGCAGGAGTTGCTTGGCATGACGCAGACAAAGGCAGATCTTGGCGCTGGACAAAGTGTGATGGGCGCCAACATCAATCAGGGGGAGTGGGACTTTTTGGCTAGCCAAGGGATCACCCCGCAGAACCTAGAGCAGCAGTACCTCACAGCGAACACGGCCGCGTACAAAGACTTCACGTCACAGCACGTAGGCGCTTCTAGCGGGAAGCAAAAGTAATGGCTATCGGCATGCTGGGCGACAACCGCGCGGGAGTGATCGCCGCGCTTAAATACTTTGACAGGGGTATTCAGTGAGTGACATAGCTGCGCAACCTTTCATTAACTACGGTCTCTCCGGAGCGGAGCAGCAGAAGGCGCTGGCCGGCGCGAACCTTGAGAACCAGCAGGCCGGCCTCGCGAACCAGCAGTCGGGCCTCGTGGGCCAGCAGACTCAGCAGGCCGCGATGGCTACCGAGCTGCAGCGTCGCGCCATGCCGATGTACCGCCAGAATCTGGACCAGATGATGGCGGAGATGAGCGGCACCGCCGCGAACTCAAACATTCACACGGGCGAGGCGCCCGCGTCACCCGGGAACTTACCCGGGAACGCCGCCGCTGAAGCGCCCGGGGACGCCCCCGACGGCTCACCCGGGAACGCTCCCGCCGTCAAGCCCTACGCAGACTCCGGCGCCATAGCTGAGGCTCGGCGCAAGGAGAACTGGATCGAGCCCGTCACTCAGCAGGAGCAGCAGCGCATCTACCGGGGCGTCGTCGCGTCCATGATGCCCGGCGGCAGCCCGGCGTTCCTCGAACAGGCGAAGATGCAGCGCGAGTACCGGGTCATGCAGCAGACCAACGCGGCCCAGTACCGCTCCAGCCAGCTGTACGACACCATGACCGCGGTCGCGGACCTGAACAACAAGGACCCGCTCGGCGCGCTCGGAGCGCTACCGGGGCAGGCGCAGGTGGCGGCGAAGATCAAGCAGGACTATCAGGGCGACGACGCCGGCGCGCAGGACGCCGCGCGCAAGTACGCGGAGCTGACCGCGTTCCACGTGCATCAGTACACGGGCAACCCCACCGACCTACAAAACGGCGTGCTGGTAGACACCAAGAAAGGTCAGCCGGTGACGGGGCAGCAGCAGGTGCTGACGGGCCTTTCGTCAGAACAGCGCGATAAGTTTATGCAATACGTGCAGCAAGATCTCCTTGTTAAGTTCACGGACAACACGTCACAACCTATGGCGCGTTGGAAAGCGCCCGTTGATCAGGGGGGCTACGGCGGCATCACCCCAGACGCGCTCCTGCGCAGGCAAGACGCGTTTGCGCGCCAGAATTTCAACGATCCAAACTTCCGTCCCGGAGCCACGTCGTGGGACGCCCCGACCGCGATAGGGAACCGGCCCGCCAACGCGAAAGCGCCGGGCACCGCCTCGACCGGGGTCGCCCCGGCCCCCGGCGCGAAGCCGGCTACTGGCGCTGCCCTTCAACAGATCAACCAGAACCCGCCCCCGAAGCCGGCCGACATCACCGGGCCGGCGCCGCCTTCCGGCACGCCCGCGTACGAGCAGCGCGTCGGGACCGCGTTGCAGGACCCGGACTACAAGGCCCGGTTCGCGCCCGCGAACCTTCCTCACGTCCCCGGCGCGCCGATCCCCGGCGCCGACGAGGGCGTGAAGACCTACATGAAGGATCAGGGCGAGCTACGGACGTACGGCGGCCAGATCTCGCAGACGTCCGCGACGTCGATGATGAACCTGCGCGCCGCGAAAGAGATCCTCTCGCGCGACACCGCGCTGCCGCTCACCGGCCCCTTCGGCGCTATCGCGCAGAAACTGTCGGCGCTGGGCTATAACACGGACACGGCGACCGCCCGGCAAGAGGCGGCGAAGTACCTGACGAACTTTGCGGTCTCGTCCCTGAAAGAGACCTACGGCTCTCGCCCCGCGGCGTTTGACGTGAAGATCAACCTTGAGCAGGCGTTTCCTAACGTCAGCGCGATGGGCTCGGCCGCCATCAAAGACCTGATCGACTCACAGATGACGCAGGCGCAGTACCTCAAGGATAGTGGCGAGCGCGCGCAACGCTACGCGAACGGAAAGTCGCTTGAGCCCGGAAGTTTCCCGACGTGGAACGAGAAATACTTCCCGAAGGAAGACATCCTGAAAAGCAAGGCGAACGCTCCGCCGACAGGCGCGGAGACGCGCTCCTATCAGGGGAAGAATTACTATCTTAAGCCGGGAGCTGATCGGAGCAAACAAGAGAATTGGGTGGCGCACTAATGGCTGAAGTTGCTCCGTGGGACACCGCCGCGTCTGGGACGGCGCCGTGGGACACTGACGCTCCCGATACTTTCGTGGACCCGAAGGAAGCGATTCGCGCCGGTCTGCCGAAGTACAACAACCAGTTTACTCGCGCCGTGACTGGGCCGATTGCCGGCGCGCTGCACGGAGTCGGCACTGTCGCTGACGTGGTCCGTAACGACGCGCGCGCTCTCTCCGGAGATCCCACCGTCGAGTACGGCTCACCCGAGAGCTACGCCGCGAAATTGTCGGCTCCGTTTGCTCAGGAATCGCCGCCCGAGAGTACTACCGACCCGAAGGAAGCTATCCGGCGTTCGCTGCCGAAGCTCGGCGACGCTGACTTCATGCAGGGGCCGGCCGGCGAGACGCTTAAGCGTGACGTCGCGTCGCCGGGGCTGGAGATCGCGCAGACGTTAGCCCCGGCGTGGCGGGTCCCCGGCTCGGTGGGTAGGTGGACCGAGAATTTCATGGAGAACTCCGCCGCGAACGCCGTCGGG
>JANXUV010000025.1 GCA_025356085.1 Betaproteobacteria bacterium | reverse complement strand
CGGCCGCTGGCTGCCAGAAGTGCGTCGCGACAACCGCAATTACCTGACCGTCGCCAGCGGCTGCACCGGCGGCCGGCATCGCTCAGTGTTTCTCGCCGAACAGCTGGCGCAATCCTTCGGCGCCGAATGGCGCGTGCTGCTGCGCCACCGCGGACTGGCGGGCCAACCCGCCGCCGAAGCGCAGGCCCGGCCCGCCGGGTGAGCGATCTCCCGCTCTTCCCCCTCGGCACGGTGCTGTTTCCCGGCGGCTTGCTGCCGCTGCGGCTGTTCGAGCAACGCTACCTGGAAATGGCCAAGGCCTGCCTGCGCGAAGGCGCTCCTTTTGGCGTCTGCCTGATCCGCGAAGGCGCGGAAGTCGGCGCGCCGGCGACGCCCGAACCAGTCGGTTGCCTTGCGCGTATCGTGAAGTGGGACATGCAGCAGTTCGGGGTGCTGCAGGTCGTGGCGCAAGGCGCGGAACGCTTCCGCATCCTCGAGCGGCGGCTGCAGGGCGATGGCCTGGCGCGCGCCAGCGTCGAGCTGCTGCCTGAAGAAGCGGAGGCGCCCGTGCCGGCGCGCCTCGCCGTCTGCCGCCAGCTGCTGGAGCGCATCGCCGCGGAGCACGGCGAGCAAATATTCGCCAAACCGTTCCGGTTCGATTCCAGCGCCTGGGTCGGCGCGAGGCTCGCCGAAATCCTGCCGCTGTCCGGCCCGGTCAAACAGCAGCTGCTCGAGCTGGACGGCACTGCACGCCTGGAAGCGCTACGGCGCCTGATCGCGCAGCAGACCTGACAGCAGCGCCTTCACGGGCGCCGGCACGGCAGCGCCTGCCGCGTCGCCGATGTCGAGCCAGAATCTTTTTGTTTTCCCTTTTTCAGGAATTTTCCGGAGAACGCTGCAGCGTATCGGCAGGATATCCAACCGGAAGTGCGTGAAGCCGTGCTCGATCATCGGCATTTTTTTTGCCCTGGATATTTCAACAGAAAAATTCTTTCTGCAAAAAGACCTGAGGTCCCCGGAACCGCCTTCCGGAAAAACCCACAACCCACCCCAGATACCGGGGCTGGGACGCCGCTCGAGCAGCACCGCGCCCTGGTGCTGAAGCACCAGCCAGGTCGCGCGCCGCAGGGGCAGCGCCTTGCGCTTGCGCGCCGCGGGCAATTCGTCGATCCGGTCTTCGCGCAAAGCGAAGCAATCTTCTGCAACCGGACAGCGGGTGCAGGCCGGATTCGCGCGCGTGCATACCGTCGCGCCCAGATCCATCAGCGCCTGGGTATAGGCCTCGATGCCGCGCGCGGGCAGCAGCGTTTCCGCCAGCGCCCATTGCGAACGCTCGCCCTCTACCCCGAAGCAGCGCGCCAGCACGCGCTTGACGTTGCCGTCCAGGATCGCCGCGCGGCGGCCGAAGGCAAAAGCCGCGATGGCAGCCGCGGTCGAAGGGCCGATACCGGGAAGCTCCTGTATTTTTTCCAATTCGGTTGGAAAACCCTGCGCTGCAATGATCTTTGCGGCCCCGTGCAGGTTCCGTCCGCGGGCGTAGTACCCCAGGCCGCTCCAGAGCTGCAGTACCTCGTCTTCGGACGCCGCGGCGAGCGCTCGGATGTCCGGGAAACGGGCGAGGAAGCGCTCGTAATACGGGATAACCGCCGCGACCTGGGTCTGCTGCAGCATGATTTCCGACAGCCAGATGCGGTACGGATCGCGCGTGCGCTGCCAGGGCAGGCCGTGCCGGCCGTGGCGACGCTGCCAGAGAATGAGTTTTCGCGAGAAATCCGTCATGGCTGTCCGATTCGGCCGATTCTATGGCAAGGTAGGGGCCGCCCCTTCTCCTGCACATGCTCGCCTTTATCCTCCGCCGCCTGGCCCAGGCAGTGATCGTCATGCTCGCGGTCGGCCTGATCGCGTTTTCGCTGTTCCGTTTCGTCGGCGACCCGGTGCTGTTCATGCTCGGACAGGACGCCACGCCGGACGATCGCGTGCGGATCACCAAGCTGCTGGGCCTCGACCAGCCCTTCTACGTGCAGTACGCCCACTTCGTCGACCGCGCGTTGCACGGCGAGTTCGGCCTCAGCCTGCGCCAGGCGCAGCCGGTTTCCAGGCTGATCGCCGAGCGCCTGCCCGCGACGCTGGAGCTGTCGGCGGTCGCGGCGCTATTTGCACTGACTGGCGGCTTGTCGATGGGCGTGTACACCGCGCTCAGACGGAATTCCTGGCTGTCGCAGGTGATGCTCGCGGTATCTCTGGTTGGCGTCTCGCTGCCCACGTTCCTGATCGGCATCCTGCTGATACTGATGTTCGCGGTGCTGCTCGGCTGGCTTCCGTCGTTCGGGCGCGGCGACACAGTGCAGCTGGGCTGGTGGAGCACGGGTTTCCTGACCGCATCGGGGCTGAAGTCGCTGATCCTGCCGGCGATCACACTGGGTCTTTTCCAGATGACCCTGATCCAGCGGCTGGTGCGCTCCGAGATGCTGGAAGTGCTGCGCACCGACTACATCAAGTTCGCGCGCGCTCGCGGCCTGTCGGACCGCGCAGTGCATTTCGGCCATGCGCTGAAGAACACCCTGGTGCCGGTGATCACCATTACCGGGTTGCAGCTGGGCGCCATCATCGCCTTCGCCATCATCACCGAGACGGTGTTCCAGTGGCCCGGCATGGGCCTGCTGTTCATCCAGGCGGTGGGCTTCGCCGACGTCCCGGTGATGGCCGCCTACCTGTGCCTGATCGCGCTGTTCTTCGTCGTTATCAACCTGGTCGTGGACCTGCTTTACTATGCGGTTGATCCCCGCCTGCGCATCGACCGAACGGTCGCGGCAGGCTGAACTACAAGGAAAAAATCATGAACGCTCCCAATGAAAAACTCAGCGCGCCGGTCGAAAAGATCCGCGCCTACCACGCGGAGCTGAAAGCCATTCGGCGCGACATCCACGCGCATCCCGAGCTCGCCTTCCAGGAAAGCCGCACTTCGCAGCTGATCGCCGACCAGCTCGCGGCCTGGGGCATCGAGGTGCATCGCGGCCTGGCGAAGACCGGCCTGGTGGGTGTGGTCAAGGGCAGGAAATCATCGAGCGGCCGCGCGGTCGGCCTGCGCGCCGACATGGACTGCCTGCCGATGCACGAGACCAGCAATATCCCGCACAAGTCGACGCACGCCGGCCGCATGCATGCCTGCGGCCACGATGGCCACACCACGATGCTGCTCGGCACCGCCCGATACCTCGCCGAGACCCGCAACTTCGACGGGACCGCCTACCTGATCTTTCAGCCGGCGGAAGAAGGCGGTGGTGGCGGCAAGGTGATGGTCGAGGAAGGCCTGTTCGACCGCTTTCCCGCCAACGAGATCTACGCCGTGCACAACTGGCCAGGCCTGCCGCCGGGCCAGATGGCCGTGCGGCCCGGCCCGGTGATGGCGGCGACCGACGAGATCGTGATCACGGTGCGCGGCAAGGGCGGCCACGCCGCCATGCCGCACCTCACGGTGGATCCGGTGGTCACGACGGCGCAGATCATTTCGGCGCTGCAAACCATCGCCAGCCGCAACGTGAGCCCCCTCGATTCGATCGTCGTCACGGTCGCCTCGATGGAAACCAGCCAGACCAACGTATTCAACGTGATCCCGGATTTCGTCAAGCTGATCGGCACCGTGCGCACCTTCCGCCCGGAGACGCGCAAATTGGCCGGGGTTCGCATCAAGGAAATCGTCACTGGCATCGCCAAGGCGATGGGCGGCAGCGCCGACATCGAATACAGGCTCGGCTACCCCCCGACGATCAACACCGAGCGCGAGGCGATCTTCGCCGCCAAGGTGGGCGAGCGCGTGTTCGGCAAGCAGAATGTGTTCACCGACGCCGAGCCGACCATGGGCGGGGAGGACTTCTCCTACATGCTGCAGGCGCGCCCCGGCGCCTACGTGTTTCTCGGCCAGGGCGGCGGGCCGAACAACTGTTTCCTGCACAACCCGGGCTACGATTTCAACGACGAGGTGATCCCGCTCGGTGCCGGCTACCTCGCCGCGCTGGTCGAGGAATCGCTGCCCCTGAAGTAGCGCGGGCTCCAAGGGTGAATCTGCGCGCCCTCTGGGGCCACGACCTGGCCTACAGCTTCCGCAGTTCGCCGGTCACGATCGCCGCCGCGCTGCTGACGCTGATCTGCGTCGGCGCTGCGCTGTTGGCGCCGTGGCTCGCTCCCTACAACCCGTTCGACGCCGCGGCGCTCGACCTGAACGCGGCATTTGCGCCGCCGGCCTGGATTCCGCAAGGCACCGCCGGCCACCTGCTTGGCACCGACGATCAGGGCCGCGACCTGCTGTCGACGATCATGTACGGCGCGCGCATCTCGCTGGTCGTCGGACTGGCCGCGGTGCTGCTCTCGATGCTTCTCGGGGTCACGCTTGGCCTGGTCTCGGGCTATTTCGGCGGCCGCATCGATGCCCTGATCATGCGCATCGCCGATGTCCAGCTGTCGTTTCCGCCAATCCTGATCGCGCTGCTGGTGGACGGCGTCGCGCGCGTCGTCCTGCCATCCAGCACGCACGACGAGATCGCGATTCCGGTGCTGATCCTGTCGATCGGCGTTGCCGGCTGGGTGCAGTACGCGCGCACCGTGCGCGGCTCGACGCTGGTGGAGAAAGGCAAGGAATACGTGCAGGCGGCGCGCGTGATCGGGCGCCACCCGCTCGCGATCATGCTGCACCACGTGCTGCCGAACGCGACGGGGCCGGTGCTGGTGATCGGCACCATCAACATCGCCACCGCGATCATCACCGAGGCGACGCTGTCGTTCCTCGGCGTCGGCGTACCGCCGACCCGGCCTTCGCTCGGCACCCTGATCCGCATCGGCAATGAATTCCTGCTTTCCGGCGAATGGTGGATCACAGTGTTCCCGGGGATTGCGCTGGTGACGCTGGTGTTGTCGGTCAACCTGCTCGGCGACTGGCTGCGCGACGCATTGAACCCGAAATTACGATGATCCAGGCCGTCCTCGAGGTCCGCGACCTGCGCATCGAGTTCCCGACGCGGCATGGCCCGCTGGTCGCGGTGGATGGCATCTCGTTGGCGATCGCGCCCGGTGAAATACTGGGCGTGGTGGGCGAGTCGGGCGCCGGAAAATCGCTGACCGGCACCGCGATCATCGGCCTGCTCGAACCACCCGGGCGCATCGCCGCCGGCGAGATCCGGCTCGAGGGCGAGCGCATCGACCGCCTTGCGCACGACGCGATGCGCCGCATCCGAGGACGGCGCATCGGCGCCATTTTCCAGGACCCGCTCACGTCGCTGAATCCGCTCTACACGATCGGCGCGCAACTGGTGGAGACCATCCGCACCCACCTGGATGTGGACCAGGGCGGGGCGCGCGAAAAGGCTCTGGCGCTGCTGCGCGAGGTTGGCATTCCCGCGCCGGAAGCCCGCATCGAGCAGTATCCGCACCAGTTCTCCGGCGGCATGCGCCAGCGCGTGGTGATCGCACTGGCGCTGTGCGCCGAGCCGCGGCTGATCATCGCCGACGAGCCGACCACCGCGCTCGACGTTTCGATCCAGGCGCAGATCATTCAGCTCCTGAAGCGCCTCGCGCGCGAGCGCGGCACCGCGGTGATGCTGATCACGCACGACATGGGCGTGATCGCCGAGACGGCCGACCGTGTCGCCGTGATGTATGCCGGGCGGATCGTCGAGATCGGCCCGGTGCGCGAGGTAGTGCGCGCGGCGCGCCATCCCTATACCGCGGGCCTGATGGGCGCGATTCCAAAAATCGGCGCCGGCGCCGGCAAGCACCGCGCGCGCCTGGTGCAGATCGAGGGCGCGATGCCGCGCCTGAATGCGATTCCGTCCGGCTGCGCCTTCCATCCGCGCTGCGAACGCTGTTTCGAGCGCTGCACGCGCGAGCGCCCCGAGCCGCGCCCAGTCGGCGCCAATCTTGCCGCCTGCTGGCTCTACGATGACGAACGAACCTCTGCTAAGGCTTGAGGACGTCGGGCGGGACTTCGACGTCTCGCGGCCGTGGCTGAACCGCGTACTCGAACACGCGCCGCGGCAGCTGCTGCAGGCGGTGGACAGCGTGAGCTTCGACGTACGGAAAGGGGAGACATTGGCGCTGGTCGGCGAGTCCGGCTGCGGCAAATCGACGCTGGCGCGCCTGATCGTCGGGCTGTACGCACCCTCCCGCGGCCGCATCGAATTCGACGGCGTGGATATCTCGGATCCCGCGACTGGCGCGCAGACCACTCAAATCCGCCGCCGCATGCAGATGATCTTCCAGGATCCCTACGCCAGCCTGAATCCGCGCTGGCGGGTGCGGGACATCGTGGCCGAACCCATACTGGTTTTGGGACTTCTGAAAAACAAGGATCAAATCGATGGGCGCGTCGCAGAGCTCCTGACGCAAGTCGGCCTCACGCCGGACGACGGGCAAAAATACCCGCACGAATTCTCCGGCGGCCAGCGACAGCGCATCTCGATCGCGCGCGCGCTATCGGGCAGCCCTGAGTTCCTGGTCTGCGACGAACCAACCTCAGCGCTGGATGTTTCCGTGCAGGCGCAGATTCTCAACCTGATGAGCGACCTGCAGGCGCAGCTCGGGCTGACCTACCTGTTCATCTCGCACAATCTCGCCGTGGTTTCGCATGTCGCCGACCGGATCGGCGTGATGTATCTGGGCCGGCTGGTCGAGCTGGCGAACGCCAAGGACCTGTTCGCGAATCCCCGGCATCCCTACACGCGGATGTTGCTGGATGCGGTGCCGGACCTGGAGATGAGCGGCCGGCAGCGCACGCCGGTGGCGGGCGAAGTGCCCAACCCGCTGTCACCGCCCCCGGGCTGCACCTTCCACCCGCGCTGCCCGCACGCCAACGAGCGCTGCCGCGCCGAGAAACCCCCGCTGGTCTGGCGCGGAGAAACCGCCAGCGCCTGCCATGCCGTCGAGGAAAACCGGATCTAGCTTCAGCGCTTGAACAGGCCGCGCACCGCGTCCTTCACGCCGCCCGCGCCCTGCTTCACCGTTTCCTTCACGCTGCCCCCGGCGCCTCCGGCGACGCTGCCGATCAGCGCCGAATAGTCGACATGCCACTCAGGATTGTCGAGCGCGCCCGACAGCTTCACCGGAATCGTAATACCGGCCACATTGGCGACATCGCGGCCGCCCTGGCCCTTGGTGGTGGCGGCGAGCGTCGCCTTGGCAAGGTAGTCGATGCCGTTGTTGCCGATGTCCAGGTTGCCCGCGCCGCCAATGCGCAGGAAAGGCGATTGCACCTTCAGGTCGTCATTGTGGGCCACGCCATTGGCGATCTTGAAGCTCGCGCCCGCCTCGGAAAAGTCCGTCTTCTGCGCGGCATCGGCCGCCGCCTTTTTGCCGCCGAGCGCCGACTTCAGGTTGCGCGCGCTGTCGGCCAGATTGACGCCCTTGATGGCGCCGTCCTTCATGTCGACCCGCGCGCTGCCGGCGAGCGCCTTCTTCAGCGCCGTGACCGTGCCGCCCGCGGTCTGCACGTCCAGCGCGATGTTGCCGCGCCCCTCGAGAACGTCCTTCTGCGCGAAGTCGCGCAGCAGCGTGCCGATGCTCAGGTTCTGCGCCGTTTCCTTGACCTGGATGCGGTTGCCGTTGGCATCGGCCGAAAGCGATCCGGCCAGCGTGCCGCCGTAGAGGCCGGCCGAGTGCGGCGCGACCTCCATCTTGCCGTCGGCGAGCTTCACTTCCGCCTTCACGTTTTCCAGCTTGACGCGGCGCGCGGTCAGCGCGCCCACCTCGATCTTGCCACTCACCGTCTTGCCCTTGAGCACCGCGAGATCGATGCGGTCGTCGGACTTCGCCTCCTTGCGATCCGGCGGCGCGTAGCGGTCGACGTTCAGCCGGTCGATATTCACGTCGAAAGCCGCCTTCAACGGGGCGAAGTTGGTCAGCGCCACTTTCGCCTTGAGGTTCGAATCGTCCAGCTTTCCGGAGATCTCGGCGTCCAGGTCCTGCTTGGCGAGGTTCGCCTTGATCGCCGCGTCGAGCTTCGCCTTGACGACGATGCCCGCCACCGCGGCGTCCAGGTCGAGCGAAACCTTCGGAATGTTCAGCGCGGTCGACGTGCCTTCCACCGCGGCGACCAGGAGCTTCGCGTCCACGTTGCGCTGCGGCCCTTTCAGCTGGATCGAGACCCGGACTTCGGACCCCGTGGCCTTGGCGGGCGTGACCTCCATCTTGGGCGCGGAGAATTCGGCCGCGACGCTGTCCTGGTCGATGCGGCCCTTGATCTGGGCACTGAATTTGTCGAAGGCAAAATCCGCCTTGCGCAGGTTAAAGCGCAGCGCGCCGGATGCCTGCGCCCTGAGATCGACGTCGGGCTTCCTTCCGCTGATATGCGCCGACAACGCGACGTCGCCCGGCGTCTGCCCGTCAAGCCGGCCGGTTTTCAGGTTCAGCTCCGCGATGGCGAGCTCCTCACCGGTCGCCTCGTCGCGGTAGTTGACCTGCACCTTTTCAATGTCGATTTCCGCGATACGCAGATTGGGCGGCTCCTCGGTCTTGCCGCCGGACTTCGCCTTGCCGCCCGCCAGGTCGGCGAAATTCATGCTGCCGTCCTTGCGGCGGACCAGATTCGCCTTCAATCCGGAGAGCTTGAGCGTCTCGACCGCGACCTCTCCCGAGAGCAAAGGCATGACGCGTACGAGCACTTCGGCGGAATCGAGCGTGACGAACGCCTTGCCGCCGCCCGGCTCGCTTAGCGAGGTCTTGCCGAGCGCGAGGCCCGCGACCGGGAACAGGCGCAGCTTCGGCGTGCCCTCGATGACCAGCGTGCGGTTGCGTTCCTTCATCGCCGCCTCCAGACGCGCCTTGACGAACTGGCCGTCCACGATCAGCAGCGCGGCGCCGATCCCGACAGCCGCCAGCACGGCCAGGCCGATGATGCCGAACAAGAGGTACTTGATTGCTTTCATGGGACCACCTTGCTTTTGTTGGCGATGCCGAAGGGTACATGACCGGTCGCCACGTGCTGGCGTGCCGATTCGACGTGGCCGCGCTGGTCGTCGAAATAGAAATCGGGCTGGAATGCCTTGAGGAATTCACCCTTGTCCAGGCCGCCGAGAAACAACGCTTCATCCACGGCGATGTTCCAGTCCATCAGCGTACGTATCGCGCGCTCGTGCGCCGGCGCGCTGCGCGCGGTGACCAGCGCGGTGCGCACGCGCATCGGCACGTCCGTGCCCGCGGCCGCCTGCAGACGTTGCAGGGCCTCCAGCAGCGGCTTGAACGGCCCCGGCGGCAGCGGCTTGTGCGCATGCGCAGTCTCGTGGCGCGTGAACGCAGCCAAGCCGTCCGTCTGGAACACGCGCTCGGCCTCGTCGGAAAAAAGCACCGCGTCGCCGTCGAAGGCGATGCGCACTTCCTCCGCATGGCGCCCGCCGGCCTGGGCCGATTCGGGCAGCACGCGCGCGGCCGGAAAGCGCGCGTCCAGCGCGCCCATCACGTCCTGCTCGTTGGCCGACAGGAACAGATTCGCTTTCAGCGCATCGAGGTAGCTGTAGGGGCTGCGGCCCCGGGTGAACACGCCGCGCTCGATTTTCAGGCCCGCGCGCTGCGCGGAACGGAAGATGCGCAGGCCGGACACCGGGTCGTTCTTTGACAGGATCACCACTTCGACGCGCTGCACATCGCCGCTGTTGAACGCCAGCAGCTTCTTCACCAGCCGGAACGCCACGCCTTCCTTGGCCGGCACGTCCATGCGCGAGTACTGCAGATCGATGTAGGCGCGCTCCCCCTGCGCGTCGAAGACGCGGTTCTCCTCCTCGAAGTCGAACAGCGCCCGCGAGGAGATCGCGACAACCAGCTTGCCTTCCACCGAGTAGGCCATGGCCTCCAGTCCGTGCTGGAGCGGGTGAAGGGAATCGAACCCTCGTATGCAGCTTGGGAAGCTGCCGTTCTGCCATTGAACTACACCCGCCTAAGCGGGCGATTTTAAGGCAGAAAACAAAAAAAGCCGCGGTTGGCCGCGGCTTTCGTGACAGGCGCTGGAAAGCGTTACTGGATGCGGCGCAGGTCGGAAGCCGACAGCGAGGCCATCAGCTGCCAGAGCTTCGGTTGCGACACGGCAACCTGCTGGGCGTCCGCCGGGCGGAACACGATCATCACCGACTTGCGACTGCGCAGGTCGGCGAACTTGCTGCCAATGCTGCGGCCGTCGAGATCGCGCACGATGGCGCCGCCCTTGGCCTGCTCTTCGTAGCCGATGACCGCGCCGGAATCGTCCCGCAGCGGCGTGTACAGCAAAACCTGGGCGATCACTTCGCCGGTACGCTCATTGCGCAGCATTTCCTTGTAGCCGATGACGTGCCCCTGCTCGTTGCGCAGGCTCTCTTTACGCACGCTGCCGTAGTCGGTCAACGTCGTGCAGCCGCCGGCCGCGAGACACACCGCCATCACCGCTATTAACGCTCTGATCGTCATTGTTGTTCTCCTACAGCAACCTACTTGAGCCGCACTTTACTCCCTTTGTCCGGCTGGCGCACAGGCAATAGTTCCGTTCTTAAAGCATTACCTGAGCTTGTTATTGCGTTGCAGCAATAACCACAAGTGCTTGGCAGCATTGTATTATTCTAAAAATGATCCAAGTCTATGTGAACGGTTCCACAAGGCATTACGAAGCGCCCCTGATGGTCGCGGAGCTGCTTGAGCGCATGGCGCTGGGGGGCAAAAAGCTAGCCGTGGAGCGCAACGGCGAGATCGTACCGCGCGGCGCGCACGGCTCGACGTTGCTCGCCGAAGGCGACCGGCTGGAAATCGTCGTTGCGGTGGGGGGAGGCTGATGAAAGACATCCTTCAAATCGGGAGCCGCAATTTCAACTCGCGTCTCCTTGTCGGCACCGGCAAATACAGGGATTTCGCGCAAACGCGCGAGGCGATCGAGGCTTCCGGCGCTGAGATCGTCACAGTGGCGATCCGCCGTACCAACATCGGCCAGAGCGCGGGCGAGCCTTCGCTGCTCGAATTCCTCCCACCCACGAAATTCACCTACCTGCCGAACACGGCGGGTTGCTACAACGCCGGCGACGCGGTGCGCACGCTGCGCCTGGCGCGCGAACTGCTCGACGGCCACGATCTCGTGAAGCTCGAAGTACTCGGCGATCCGCAATCTTTGTATCCGAACATGCCCGAGACGCTCGCGGCGGCGAAGACACTGGTCGCCGAGGGCTTCAAGGTAATGGTGTACTGCTCCGACGATCCGATCCAGGCGAAGATGCTGGAGGAACTGGGCTGCGTAGCGGTAATGCCGCTCGCGTCGCTCATCGGTTCGGGCATGGGCATCCTCAATCCCTGGAACCTGCAGCTCATCATCGATCGCGTGGAGGTTCCGGTGCTGGTGGACGCGGGCGTGGGCACAGCCTCCGATGCCGCGATTGCGATGGAGCTGGGCTGCGACGGCGTGCTGATGAACACCGCCATCGCAGCGGCGAAAGACCCGGTGCTGATGGCGCGCGCGATGAAGAAGGGCGTCGAGGCCGGCCGCGAAGCCTTCCTCGCCGGCCGCATGCCAAAAAAACTTTACAGCGCGACGCCCTCCTCGCCCGCCGAAGGCACCATCACTCCGTCGCAGCCAAAGGCGGCTTGAACAGGGAGATCCGCAGCTATGTCCTGCGCCAAGGCAGAACTTCGCCCGCGCAGAAGCGGGCGCTTGACTTGCTTTTGCCGAAGTATGGTTTGCCTTTCACGCCTCAACCGGTAGCAACAAAAGCGATTTTTGGCAGAAGCAACCCGGTCGTACTCGAGATCGGTTCCGGCATGGGAGAAACCACGGCGGCCATCGCACTGGCAAATCCGGGCACCGACTACATCGCCGTCGAAGTACATGGCCCCGGCGTGGGCAGCCTGCTGAAAAAGATCGCCGAGCTAGAGTTGAAGAACCTGCGCGTCATCCGGCATGACGCCGTAGAGGTGCTGGAGAAGATGATTCCCGACGGCACGCTCGCCGGCCTGCATCTCTTCTTCCCCGACCCCTGGCCGAAGAAGCGCCACCATAAGCGCCGCATCGTGCAGCCACCCTTCGCTACGCTCGCTGCGCGCAAACTGGTCCCGGGAGGCTACCTTCACGCGGCCACCGACTGGCCGGAGTACGCGGAGTGGATGGACGAGACACTTCTAAACGAACCGCTGCTCGAAAAGGCAGAGCAGGCGAAAGCGCGTCCCGTGACCAAGTTCGAGCGCCGCGGCATCGGCCTCGGCCACGCGGTGCGCGACCTGCTATTCCTGCGACGGCAGGAATAGCCCGAGCAGTTCGTTCAGGAAGCGCCTTCCTTTTTCGCTGGGCCGGATCGTTTGCGGATTTCGTTCGATCAGGCCCATTTCCTCTGCTGCCTTCAATCCGTATTCGGCGACGTATAGCGGAAGTCCGCAGCGGGCGGCAAAGAGTTCGGCCGGAAAGCCGTCGACCAAACGCAGTGCGTTCAGCATGAATTCAAACGGCAGCTCCTTCGCCTCGATCGCGCGCTGCGGGACGTCCCCGATAGCGGCCAGGTACTCGCGCGGCTGCTTGATGCGCTCGTGGCGCGTGACGCGGTCGGCGAAGCTGAGCTTGCCGTGAGCGCCCGCGCCGATGCCGAGGTAGTCGCCGAATTCCCAGTAGTTGAGATTGTGCCTGCAGCGCCGACCGGGCCTGGCGAAAGCCGAAGTCTCGTAATGCTCGAAGCCCGCGCCGTGCAGCGTTTCCTCGATCATCACCTGCATGTCCGCAGAGGCGTCGTGCTCGGGGAGTTTGGGCGGGTGCGCGAAGAAGACGGTGTTTGGCTCGACGGTGAGCTGGTAGGCCGAGAGATGCGGCGTGCCGAAACGCGCGCCTTCGTCGATATCGGCGCGCGCCTGCGCGAGCGTCTGGCCCGGCAATCCGTACATGAGGTCGATGTTGACGTTGCCGAAGGTGCCCATCGCCATGCCGATCGCGCGGCGCGCCTCATCTGCGGAATGGATGCGCCCGAGCGCCTTGAGCATGGCGTCGTCGAAACTCTGCACGCCGATCGACAGGCGGTTGACGCCGGCATTGAGGTACCCCCTGAAGCGCCCGGCTTCCGACGCACCCGGATTGGCCTCCATCGTGATTTCGGCATCGGGCTCGAGCGGCAGGCGCGCGCGTACCGCTGCAAGGAGAGCGTCGATCTGTTCGACCGGAAACAAGCTCGGCGTGCCGCCGCCGATGAAGACCGCATGGATGCGCCGGCCCCACACCGACGGCAGCATCGCCTCGAGATCGCGGATTAGCGCCGACGTGTATTCCACGAACGGCAACTCGCCCTGCTTTTCGTGGGAGTTGAAATCGCAATAAGGACACTTCTTCACGCACCACGGCAGATGGACGTAGAGCGACAGCGGCGGCAGCGCGGCGAACCTGACCTGGCGCATGTCGCGAAGAACCGCGCTCATTGACTCTTCAGCATTTCAAGCAGTTTGGCCAGCGCCTGGCCGCGATGGCTGATGCGGTTCTTCTCTTCCGGAGCGAGTTCGGCGGCAGTCTTGCCGAGCGCGGGCACCAGGAAGTAAGGGTCGTAGCCAAAACCGCCCCTGCCGCGCGGCGCGCGCGCGATCTCGCCATGCCACTCGGCCTGCGCGACCAGCGGCTGCGTGTCGCCCGGCCCTCGCATCAGCACCAGCACGCAGACGTAGTGCGCGCTTCGATCGTCGTGCGGCGACATCTCCGCGAGGAGTTTTTCGTTGTTCCTCGCATCGGATTTCGGCTCGCCGGCGAAGCGCGCGGAATGCACGCCCGGCGCACCGCCCAGCGCATCCACGCAAAGGCCCGAATCGTCGGCAAGCGCGGGCAGGCGCGTTGCGAAGGCAGCGTGGCGCGCCTTGGCGAGCGCGTTTTCGAAGAAATTTTCGTAGGGTTCCTCGGCCTCGGTGATTCCAAGTTCCGCCTGCGTGACGACGCGCGTCCCGAAGGACGCGAGGAGTTGCTCTATCTCGGCTTTTTTTCCTGGATTTCCGGAAGCAAGGACAATGCTTTTCACAATCCCAGGGCGCGACGCTGCTGGGCCACCAGTTCGGCGATGCCGCGGCCGGCGATTGCGAGCAGCTGGTCGAGCTCGGCGCGCGCGAAAGGCTCGCCCTCGGCGGTGCCCTGCACCTCGACGAAGCGGCCCGCGCCGGTCATCACCACGTTCATGTCGGTCTGGCAGCTGGAGTCCTCGGCGTAATCGAGATCCAGCATTGGCAAACCTTCAACCAGGCCCACCGACACCGCGGCGACGAAATCCTTCACCGGCAGTGTCGCGATCATGCCTTTGCCGCGCATCCAGCTGAGCGCATCGTGCACGGCGACGAAAGCGCCGGTGATCGAGGCGGTGCGCGTGCCGCCGTCGGCCTGCAGCACATCACAATCCACGTGGATCGTGTTCTCGCCCAGCGCCGGCAGGTCGATCACGGCGCGCAGCGCGCGGCCGATAAGGCGCTGGATTTCCTGCGTGCGACCCGACTGCTTGCCACGCGCCGCCTCTCGTTCGCCGCGCGTGTGCGTCGCGCGCGGCAGCATGCCGTATTCCGCGGTGACCCAGCCGCGCCCCTGGCCGCGCAGGAAACCCGGCACGCGATCTTCGACGCTCGCCGTGCACAGCACTTTGGTGTCGCCAAACTCGACCAGCACCGAACCTTCCGCATGCCGCGTATAGGCGCGCGTCAGGCGCACTGGCCGCAGTTGTTCCGCGCTTCGGTTGCCCGACCTCATTTTTTCTCCGGGTCGTGCTTCTTAAGCGCCTGCTTGATCTCGGCGATCTGGCGCTCGATATCGGCGTCGCTCATGCGCATGAAATCGGGCTCGGTGGCGGATAATCCGCGCACGTCGGCCGGGGCCTCGTCCATCGGCACCGTCATCGGCCCCGTCGGCGCCGACACCGCCTTGTCGTGCCAGTGGATCGCCAGCACGGAAATGTTGTCGCAGCGCGGGCCGGCGCGCGTCTCGGAGAGCGTGAGCAGCTCAGGCAGGGCCTTCTTTAATTCCTTGCCCAGCAGGCCCATCAGCAGCTGGCGCTGCGTGAGCGGCCCCCAGAAACCATCCGAACACAGCAGCACCAGGTCGTCCTCCGACAGTCGCACCTGCGCGGTCGGTTCCACGCGCGGCGGGCGCGGGCCACCGAGGCATTGCAACAGCTTGTTGCGGTCCGGGTGGGTCGCCGCCGCTTCCTCGCGGATGCGCCCCGCGTCGATCAGCATTTGCACCGGCGTGTGATCGCGCGTGCGCGTGAGAATCCGCCCGTCGCGGATCACATACAGGCGCGAATCGCCGACGAACGACCAGTACGCATAGCCGTCCTGCACCAGGCAGGCCACCACCGTGGTGCGCGGCGAATTCGACTGGTCCTGCACCAGTCCCTGGCGCTGCGTCTGGTGCAGGATCATCGCGTGCGCGCGGCTGATGGCGGTGAAAAGAAATTTGTCGGGATCCGCGACCGCCGGCTTTGCTTCATTGCGGAATGCGCTGCCGAGACAGTCCACCGTGATCTGCGCGGCGACGTCGCCGTGCGCATGGCCGCCCATGCCGTCGGCCACCACCATGAACAACGCGTCCTTGGTCTGCCAGTGCGCCAAGCGGTCCTGCTGATAGGGCCGCTTGCCGATGCGCGATTCGTCGAAGATCGTGTATTTCATGTCCAGATCGTCACCGCTTCATGCGGCGCAGAAATGCTTCCTTCAGTTGGTCCAGCATCGGCGCCTCGCCGCGGAATCCCGGCGCCGTTTCCCCGCGCAGGGCCTTCTGCAGCGCCAGCACGCTCTGCGGCCGCTCCATGTGGTCCAGGCGCAGGCACCAGTCTATGGTGTCCAGCAGCTCAGCGGAATACTTGCCCGCCCAACCCTTGCGGGCGCTTGTCAGTTTGTCCTTTTCCATGCGCTGCAACGCGGTGGGCGGGCCGGCGCCGGCCAGGCAGGCGTACATCGAGGCGCCGATCGAATAGATGTCGCTCCAGGGGCCGAGCTTGTCGCGCTCCCGGTGGTGCTCCGGCGAGGCGAACCCCGGGGTGTACATCGGCGGCAGCTTCAGGCCGTCCACGGTGAGGGTCTGGCGCGCGGCGCCAAAATCGATCAAAACAGGATTGCCGTCGTTGCGCACATAAATGTTGCCGGGCTTGATGTCCAGGTGCAGCAGCTTGTTGGAATGCACCTCGCGCAGCCCGTTCAGCAGATGGGTGAAGGTGCCGCGGATCCACTCCTCCTTGATCGCGCCGGTCTTCTTGTGGATGTGCTCCTGCAGCGTGCGGCCGCGCTCGTAGCGCATCACCAGGTATACCGTGTCGTTGGCGCGGAAGAAGTTGATCACGCGCACCACGTTGGGATGCGACAGCGTAGCGAGCGAGCGCCCCTCTTCGAAAAAGCACTTCAACCCGTAGCGGAAGGTGGCGAGGTTTTCCTCGGGGACCACCGGCGCCGGGTTGTCCGCGGTGCGCAGTGCCAGCGTCGCCGGCAGGTATTCCTTGATCGCCACCGGCGTTTCGTTCTCGTCGTGCGCGAGATACACGAACGAGAATCCGCCCGAGGCGATCAGGCGTAGCACCCTGTAATTTTCGAGCTGAAAGCCTTCCGGCAACGGCTGGTTGGCTTGCGAGGACATCTACCCTATGATACCTGCATCCCCATGATCTACAGCATGACCGGCTACGCCGTTGCGAGTGCGGAATCGCCGCGCGGCGCTCTGAATCTGGAGCTGCGTTCGGTGAATTCCCGCTTCCTCGACCTGCAGTTCCGCGTCGCCGAGGAACTGCGCGCGGCCGAACCGATGCTGCGCGAACTGATCGCCGGACGCCTCGCACGCGGCAAGCTGGACTGCCGCCTGAATTTCGGCAATGCCGCTTCCCCTTTGCAGCAGCGGCTGAACGGCCAGGCAATCCAGCAACTGCGGAGTCTCTCGGCCGAGGTCGCGAAGGCGTTTCCGGACGCCGCGCCGCTGCGTGCCGCGGATGTGCTGCGCTGGCCCGGCGTGCTCGCCGAACCGGCCGCGGACGAAGAAACGACGCGCGCGATCCTCGAGGCGCTTACCCGCCGGGCCCTCGATGAACTCTGCGCCGCGCGCGGCCGCGAGGGCGCGAAGCTGGCCGCGATCCTGCTCGCGCGCGTCGCGGAGATGCGCAAGCGCCTGGCCGAGGTCGCCCCGCTGGTGCCCGAGGCGGTGGCCGCGCACCGCGCGAAGCTCGCCGAGCGACTGCGGGAAGTGCTGGAAGGCGGCGTCGAAGAGCGCATCCGCACGGAGATCGCGCTGTTTGCCGCAAAATCCGACGTCGACGAGGAAATCACCCGTCTTGCCGCGCACCTGGACGAGGTCGAGCGCGTAATCTCGAAAGGCGGCGCGGCCGGCAAGCGGCTGGATTTCCTCGCGCAGGAACTCAACCGCGAAGCAAATACCCTTGCCTCCAAGGCGGCAGGCCTCAAGATTGCGGATTGCGCCCTGGAACTCAAACTTCTCATCGAACAAATACGCGAACAAGTGCAGAACATCGAATGAGCGGCATTCTTTTTGTCATCACGGCGCCCTCAGGCGCGGGCAAGAGCTCGCTGATCGACGCGCTGCTCAAGGACGACCCGCACCTGCGGCTATCGGTGTCGTACACCACGCGCGCGCCGCGGCCCGGCGAGATGAACGGCCGCGAGTACCATTTCGTGGACGAGAAAACCTTCATCGCGATGCTCGAGCGCGGCGAGTTTCTGGAAAGCGCCGAAGTGCACGGCAACCGCTACGGCACATCGCAGGCCGTGATCAGGGAAGCGCTCGCGCGCGGCCAGGACCTGATGCTGGAAATCGATTGGCAGGGCGCGCAGCAGGTGCGCAGGCTCTACCCGGCCTGCGTCGGCGTGTTCATCCTGCCGCCGTCGGTGGCCGAGCTCGAACGGCGCATGCGCCTGCGCGGCCAAGACAGCAACGAAGTGATCCGGCGCCGGATGTCGAGCGCCGAGGAAGAAATCTCCCACGCCCCGGAGTTCAACTACGCTATAATTAACAAAGACTTCGACGAGGCCAAGCGTGATTTGCAGGCCATCATCCGCGTCGAGCGCCTGAAACCCAGAAATTGATGAATTCCTGAATCGGAAAGCACACCATGGCCCGCATCACCGTTGACGATTGCCTCAAGCGCATCCCGAACCGCTTCCAGCTGACGCTGACCGCGACCTATCGCGCGCGCCAGCTCGCCTCCGGCGCCACGCCGCTGGTCGAGCCGAACCGCGACAAGCCCACCGTGATCGCGCTGCGCGAGATCTCGGTGGGCAAGATCGGCATCGAAGTCCTGCGCCGCAACCAGACGCCGGCTGCCGCCGCGCCCGCGGCCCCGGCAACGCTGCCGGCCGCCACGCCCCCGCTCTAGCGGTGTAGCACCCCGGCCGGGGGGCCGGGATTAAACTCCCCCCAAATGGCCGCTGTTCCCGTTCCGATCCTCGACGAAGCCCGCTTCGGTTACCTGAAGCCGACCGACGTCGCGCGCCTGGAAGAGGCTTACCGCTTCTCCGGTGCGGCGCATGCGGGCCAGACGCGCCAGTCGGGCGAACCCTACATCTCGCATCCTCTGGCGGTGGCCGAGATCCTTGCCGGCTGGCATCTCGACGGCCAGGCGTTGGTGGCGGCGCTGCTGCACGACGTGATGGAGGACACCTCGGTCACCAAGGCCGAAATCTCCGACACTTTCGGCGAACCCGTCGCCGACCTGGTCGACGGCGTCTCCAAGCTCGACAAGATCGAGTTCCAGTCGGCCGAAGATGCGCAGGCGGAAAACTTCCGAAAAATGCTGCTGGCGATGGCGCGCGACGTTCGCGTGATCCTGATCAAGCTCGCCGACCGCCTGCACAACATGCGCACGCTGGCAGCGGTCGCCCCGGCCAAGCGGCGGCGCGTGGCGCTCGAGACGATGGAAATTTACGCGCCGATCGCCAACCGGCTCGGCCTGAACGAACTGTTCCACGAACTGCAGGAACTCGCCTTCTCGCACACGCACCCGATGCGCTATCGGGTGCTCTCAAAAGCGACGCGCTCCGCGCGCGGCAACCGGCGCGAGGTGGTCGGCAAAATCGAGGTGGCGATCAAGGCGAAACTCGCCGAGGCCGGCATCGCGGCCGCGATCACCGGGCGCGAAAAGCACATCTACTCGATCTACCGCAAGATGATCGAAAAGCACCTGTCGTTCTCGGAAGTGCACGACATCTACGGTTTCCGCGTGGTGGTGAAGGACGTGCCCACCTGCTATCTCGCGCTGGGCGCTCTGCACGGCCTGTACAAGCCGGTGCCGGGAAAGTTCAAGGACTACATCGCGATCCCCAAGGCCAACGGCTACCAGTCGCTGCATACCGCCCTGATCGGCCCCTACGGCGTGCCGGTGGAAATCCAGCTGCGCACCGAGGAAATGCACCGTCTTGCCGAGGCCGGCGTCGCCTCGCACTGGATGTACAAGAGCGATGCGGACTCGCTCTCCGAGCTGCAGAAGAAGACCCACCAGTGGCTGCAGTCGCTGCTGGAGATCCAGAGCCAGTCGGGCGACTCGCAGGAATTCCTCGAGCACGTGAAGGTGGACCTGTTCCCTGACGAGGTCTACGTCTTCACGCCCAAGGGCCGCATCCTCTCGCTGCCGCGCGGCGCCACCGCCGTGGATCTCGCCTACGCGGTGCACACCGATATCGGCAACAAATGCGTCGCCGCCAAGGTGAACGGCGAACTGGTGCCGCTGCGCACCGAACTGCGCAACGGCGACCGTATCGAGATCATCACCACCGGCTACGCCAAGCCGAATCCCGCCTGGCTGCAGTACGTGAGGACCGGCAAGGCGCGCTCCAACATCCGCCACTTTCTGAAGACCATGCAGTACGACGAGTCGGCGGCGCTGGGCGAGCGCCTGCTCGAGCAGGCGCTCAAGGCCGCCGGGCAGCACAGCATCGCGGAGATCGACGATGCGACCTGGGAGCGCGCAGTGCGCGATTGCGGCGCGCATTCAAAGCAGGAAGTGCTCGCCGACATCGGCCTCGGCCGCCGCCTGCCGGCGGTGGTGGCGCGACGCCTGCAGCGCAAGTCCGAGCGCGAGGAAGCCGCGAAGAGCGGTTACCCGAAAGGCGCGAGCGTCGTCATCCACGGCACCGAGGGCATGGCGGTGCAGCTCGCCACTTGCTGCCGGCCGATCCCCGGCGACGACGTCGTCGGCTCGATGAAGAAAGGCCAGGGGCTGGTAGTGCACATCGCCGAATGCAGGCAGGCCGCGCGTTCGCGCCGCGTCGAGCCCGAGCAGTGGCTCGATGTCGAATGGGACCGCAAGACCACGCGCCTGTTCCACTCCGCACTGCGCGTGACCGTCGCCAACCAGCGCGGCGTGCTCGCCAAAGTCGCCTCCGAGATCGCGCTGGCCGGTTCCAATATCGATTCCATCAACATGGAAGAAGACCGGGCGCTCTTCACGCCGATGCTGTTCGTGCTGGAAGTCGCCAACCGGCAGCACCTGGCGCGCGTGATGCGCGCGCTCAAGCGCCTGCCGGAAGTCGAAAAACTGGTGCGGGTGCGCGAGTAGGGAATGGACCCGCGCACAGCGCGGGGCGCGCAAGAGAACGCTACGGCGCCGGCGTGGCCAGCGGCTTGCCCTTCTCGACGATGTAGGTCGCCAGCACCTTGCTGCCCTTGTCGCCCACGACTTTCGCGTCATGCACCACGCCCGCGGGAATGGCGAAGCCTTCGCCCGCCTTCACTTCACGCGGCGGCTGACCGTCGATCAGCAGCAGCACGGTGCCTTCGAGAACGTAGCTGACCTCTTCACCCGGATGCGTGTGCCGTCCCACCGCCATGCCGGCTGGCAATTCCGCCACTGCCTGCACGGCTTCCCTGCCTGGTGCGCTCAGGTCCACGCGCTGGACTGAAATCCGCTTGAAACCGGCCGGCTGCGCATCGATCAGGAACGGCGCCGTCACGGCCGCGGCGAAAAACAACGACAAAACGATCTTGGTTTTTCTCAAGGTTTCCCTTCCAGGAAAGGACAGTCCGGGAACTATCTTCCCAATATTGCAGGCGGTCAATGTGAAAAGGGCCCCCGCATCTCTGCGAGCCCTTGTGGTGTTGGTAGGCCGTGCCGGATTCGAACCGGCGACCAACGGATTAAAAGTGGAACTCTACGCTGTAAGTCATTGACGAACCGGCCCGCCCTCACCCGCCAACACCCGTCAATCACCGCCTAGACCCTACGTTTTCCCTACGTTCTCAGTTCAGCTTGGCTCTGCAGCCCGAGCACAAATTAAGAACTCTTGCATGGTTAGGCCTCCTTTTCCGCCGCAAGAATTTCCGCA
>JANXUV010000016.1 GCA_025356085.1 Betaproteobacteria bacterium | reverse complement strand
GCCGAACTGGTCGGCGGCCGGCACAAGGAATCCATCGACGTCGTCTCCACCCTGCCCGCGGCAATCCTGCCGAAAGCCGTGTCGCGGGGCGAACTGACGAAGCATCTCGACGATCTCTCCAACACGCCCAAGGTCGTCGCCTTTGCCGAAGAGCAGGTTCGCAAATTCGGTTTCCGCAATTTCAAGCTCAAGAGCGCCGCGCACTCGCCCGAGTGGGACTGGAAGCTGCTGAACGAGCTGAAGGAAGCACTGCCGAAGGCGCGCATCCGCTTCGATCCGAACGCCAACTACGGCCCGGCGACCGCCACCGCCCTCTGCAAGCGGCTCGACCACCTCGGCCTGGAATTCTTCGAAGACCCGACCGGCGAGCTGGAAGGCATTGCGCGCCTGAAGGACGCGGTCAAAACGCCGGTGGCGACCAACATGTGGGTGGTGAAGGACGAGCAGATCGCGCCCGCCATCCGCCGCCAAGCCGTCGACGTCGTGCTGGGCGACCTCTTCATGTGGGGCGGCATCGACGCCGTGCGCCGCATGGCGAAATCCACGCACGCCTTCGGCCTCAAGCCCGCGCTGCACAGCGTCTACGAAACCGGTATCGCCACCGTGGCCAACCTGCACCTCGCCTCCGCGCTGCCAGAAGTCGAATACCCCAACGACGCCAGCCTGCACTTCATGTCCGCCGACGTCCTCGCCGAGCCGCAGACCGTCGTCGACGGAAAAATGACGCTGCCGAAAGGCGACGGCCTCGGGGTAACGCTCGATCGCGCGAAGCTGGACAGGCTCACCCTGGAATCCGCCGAAATTCGCCCCTAGCCCCACGTAGGGACGACGGATTCAGGCCTCTAGTCTGCCTTCGCGCCGGACTCTTTCACCGCTCTGGCCCATTTCGTCACTTCGTCGCGCAGGAAGGCGGCGAATTCGGCGGAGGTGTTGCGCTTCCAGTCGAAACCCTGCTGGGCCAGGCGCTCCTTTGTGTCAGGCGCTTCCAGCGCGCGGTTGATTTCCGCGTTGAGGCGCGCCACCACGGCGGGCGGCGTGCCGGCGGGGGCGAAGAAGCCGAACCACGTCAGGTCGTCGAAGCCGGAGAAGCCCTGCTCGTTCACCGTCGGCACCTCGGGCAGCGCCGCGGAGCGCTGCGCGCTGGTGACGGCGATGGCGCGCACCCGGCCCCCCTTTACCTGCTGCACGGCGGGCGGCATCGAGGTGCTGGAGATCTGGGTGTGGCCCGCCACCGCCGCGCCGACCGCCTGCGCCGGCTGGTAGGGCACGTGCGTGATGTCCACCTTGGCCGCGGTCTTGATGCGCTCCATCGACAGGTGCGTGGTGGTGCCGATACCGGAAGACGCGTAGGACAGCGGCTGCTTTTTCGCCAGCTCGATCAGCTCGCGCAGGT
Organism: Betaproteobacteria bacterium; assembly: GCA_025356085.1. Lineage (GTDB taxonomy): Bacteria > Pseudomonadota > Gammaproteobacteria > Burkholderiales > SG8-39 > RBG-16-66-20. The sequence continues at coordinate 5,025 of JANXUV010000016.1, read as the reverse complement.
TGTTCGCCGGCACCGCGGGATTCACGGTGATGATGTTCGGCGTGCTGGGCCCGAGCGCGACCGGGACGAAATCGGCGAACGGCTCGTAGCCGGCATTGGCGTACAAGCTCGGATTGACCGCGAAGGCGACGCTGGTGATGAGCAGCGTGTAGCCGTCGGGCGCCGCGCGCTTCACCTGTTGCGAAGCGATGTTGCTGCCGGCGCCGGGGCGGTTCTCCACAACCACCGCCTGGCCGAGCGCCTCGGCCAGTTTCGGCTGTACGAGCCGGGCGACGATGTCGGTGGAGCTTCCGGGCGCGAAGCCCACGATGAGCTGGATGGGCTTCTGCTTCGGCCACTCCTGTGCGATGCACAGGCCGGCAAAGAACCCCAACAGGACGCCGAGCCCGCCTGCCCTCATTATTTGGCCTTCATCAGCACGAAGTCGTAGTGCGCGGTGGCGGCGCCGTCCTTGCCTTTCTTGAAGTCGATGATCAGTTCCGGCTTCACGCCGAACACCGCATCCGAATCGAGGTAGCGGCCGCCCTTCACGAACAGGTGGGTAATGAGCGGCTTGTATCCTTTCGCCGTGATCCAGAAATGCAAATGCGGCGGGCGCATGGGATGGCGGCCGGTGGCGCGCAGCATCTTGCCGACGGGGCCGTCGTGCGGCACGGGGTAGAACTCGGGGCGCACGCAGCGGAAATGGAAGTGCCCTTTCGCGTCGGCCTTGAAGATGCCGCGCAGGTTCATGGCCTTGCCCTTCTGCATGTCGTAGAAGCCGTCGGCGCCGGCCTCCCACACATCCAGCTCGGCGCCCGCGATGGGCCGCCCTTTCAGGTTCCGGATGGTGCCGGTGATGCGGCAGGGAATGCCGTCGCCGCGGTTCTTCGAGATGTTTGCGCCTAGCGCATAGCGCGGCGCCTTCTGCCGGTGAAAGGGGCCCAGCACCGTCGATTCCGTGCTGCCGGCATTCGCCTTGTAGTTGAGCGCATCCACCAGCATGGAGACGCCGAGCGTGTCCGACATCAGGACGAATTCCTGGCGCTCCAGGCGGCCGGTCTCGGTGAGGAACTTGATGCCCTCGAACCATTCCTCCTGCGTCGGCTTCACGTCGCGCACGAAGGCATGCATGTGGCGGATGAAGCTGGCCATGACCTGCTTGAGTCGCGGATTCTTCGTGCCGCGGATGCGCTTCAGGACTTCGCCGGTGAGTTTCTTCTCGCTGAATCTGCGAATTGCCATGGCAATCTCCTCTCGATGGAATGCTAACATCGCGCCCGGAGGAAACCGATGCGAATCGCACTGCTGGTTGCCGCACTTCTGCTGTCCGCGCCTGCCGCGGCGCAGGAAAAGACCGTCAAATTCCTGGTCGGCTTTCCGGCCGGCGCGGGCCTCGACACCATGACGCGCCTGGTCGCCGACAAGATGCGCGTGCGCCTCGGCCAGCCGGTGGTGGTGGAGAACCGCCCGGGCGCGGACGGCCGCATAGCCATGGACCTGCTCAAGGCCGCGCCGCCCGACGGCCTCACGCTGGTGATGACGCCGCTGGTCACCGTGGTCACTGCGCCGCACGTTTTCAGCAACCTGCGTTACGACGCCTTCGCCGATTTCGCGCCGGTGGCGCACGCGGCGAACTTCCTCTTCGGCTTCAGCGTGGGGCCGAACGTGCCGGCAAAGAACCTCGCCGAGTACGTGGCGCTGGTGAAGCAGGACGCCAAATTCGGCAGCTACGCCTCGGCTGGCGCCGGCAGCCTGCCGCACTTCTTCTCGGTGCTGTTCGCCGACACCGCCAGGATCCCGATGGTGCACGTCGGCTACAAAGGTTCGGCGCCCGCGATCACCGATCTCATGGGCGGCCAGATTTCGGCATTCATGGGCACGGCATCGGATGTCGCCGCCCAGCACAAGGCCGGCCGGCTGCGCGTGCTGGCGACTTCCGGCGCGCTGCGCGCGCGCATCCTGCCCGACGTGCCCACCTTCAAGGAACAGGGCTACAACATCGAGGGCGGCGGCTGGTACGCCGCCTATGCCCCGGCGAAGTCGCCGAAGGACGCCATCGACCGGCTCGCCGCGGCGATTGGCGAAGCGCTCAAGTCGCCCGATGTGCGAGAAAAGCTTGAAGCGCTCGGCATGGAACCGACAGGCTACGGGCCGGCGGAGCTGGCGCGCATCCACAAGGCCGACTACGACAAATGGGGCCCGGTGATCCGCGCTTCCGGCTTCAAGCCCGAAAATTGAACATACTTTTCGCCTCGACCAAGGAGAAACCGGAGTTCTGGTTTCCCCTGCTGCAGAAGCTGCTGCCGAACGACAGGTTCTTCGGCTGGCCGGATAGCAACGGCGGCGACATCGACGCCGCCATCGTCGCCACGCATCCGAAAGGCGCGCTCGGCGGCCTGCCGAAACTGAAGCTGATCCAGTCGCTCTGGATGGGTGTCGAGAACATCGTCGCCGATCCCGACCTGCCCAGGGGCGTGCCGGTGGCGCGCCTGATCGATCCCGGCATGGTCGCCGCGATGGGCGAAACCGCCATCGCCTATGTACTCGATTGGCATCGTCATTTTTTTTGTTATAGATCCTTTAAAAATCAAAAAATATGGAAGCGCAGGCGGCAGTACCTCGCTTCCGACCGCACGGTCGGCATCCTCGGCATGGGCGAACTGGGCAGCACCGTGGCGCAGAAACTGCGCGCCATGGGCTTCAACGTCGCCGGCTTCAGCCGCGGGCCGAAGCAGCTGGACGGCGTGTATTGCTCCACGGACCTGGAAGAAGTGGCTCGCAGGAGCGATGCACTGATCTGCCTTCTGCCGTTGACGGAGAAAACCCGAGGGATCATCGATTCAAAAATACTTTCCCTCGTCAAGAAAGACGGTTGCCTCATCAACCTCGCCCGCGGCGGCCACGTGATCATGCCCGACCTGCTGGCGGCGCTGGAAGCCGGCCACCTCGCGCACGCCTACCTGGATGTGTTCGAGATCGAGCCCTTGCCCGCCGACAGCCCGCTATGGGCGCATCCCGGCATCACCCTCACCCCGCACATCGCCGCGCTGACCGAACCGCGCACCTCGGTCGGCAAAATCGCGGAAAACATCGAGCGCATCCGGCGCGGCGAGAAGCCGCTCAACACCGTGGATTTCGCCGCCGGGTATTGAGCGCCCTATTTCAGCGGCCGACGATGTCGGGCTTCATGCCGCCGATCGCGCCCAGCAGTTCGCCTTTCTCCTTCGCCGGCACCTTGAACTTGTCCAGCGTCCTGGCGAGATCCTCGCCCATGGCGTTGAATTCAACCTCGGAGATGCCCATGCCGCGGTGCGAGGCCACCATGTCCTTGCCCATGTAGGTGCAGGGACCGCCCGTGGCGGCGCATATCTGGTCGACCAGCAGCCCTTTCAGGCGGGGAATGTCGGTGCTCGCGAAGCGGCGGTTGATGCGGCTGTCGGCGGCGACGTTGGCGATGAAGTCGTCGACCACGGCCGTGATCGCGGGCTTGCCCCCGAGTCGGTCGTACAGGCTGGCCTCCTTCTTCATCTCCATCTGGCTGCAGGCGCCCAGCATCAGCACCAGCAGCAACGCGCCCATCCCGGCTTTGAGGTTCTTCATTCGATACTCCTTCCTGTCGGCGGGGAGACGATTCTCCCCGTGAGGGGTATACGGGCGACCCGAGCGGTTGGACGCCGGCGGTATGATGGGCGCTCGAGCGACCCGGCATCCAAACCGGACTTTCAGGCGTAACGTCACGATGCTGGATGACAGGGAAATCAAGGGGCTGCTGCTGCGGACCGCCGCCCGCGATGCGGGCTCGGCCGAAGCCTTTGAGCGCTTGTACCGTGCCTGCGCGCCGCTGCTTCTGGGCATTGCAAAGCGCGTGGTCGGCCGCGTTGAGCTGGCCGAAGAGGTGCTGCATGACAGCTTCGCCAAAATCTGGCGAGCCGCCGACAGCTTCGATCCCCTCGCGAACCAGCCGGTGGCGTGGATGGTCGCCATCGTGCGCAACCGGGCGATCGACACGCGATCCAGCCATGATGTGTCGCGCGTCCAGTCGTACCACGGCACAGCGGCGGAAGACCCGGATGGCATCCTGGACCGGCTGTTCGAGTGGAACGAGGGCGCCGATGAGACCGAAGACCGGCGCCGCTCTGCGCAATGGCTGCGCGAATGCCTTGCCCGGCTGCAGGCTGTGGAGCGGCAGGCGCTGGTGCTGGCGTTCGACCAGGGGCTGAGCCACAGCGAGTTGGCGGCCCACCTCGGCAAACCGCTTGGCACGGTCAAGTCCTGGGTGCGCCGCGGGATGGGGAACCTGCGCCAGTGCGTCGAAACCTGCATGGGCGCGCGATGAGATTCGATCGCCTTCCCCTGCTCGACGCCCTGTGCGGCGAATACCTCCTCGGCACGCTGCGCGGCGGCGCGCGGCGGCGCTTCGAGCGCGCGCTGCGGGATGAACCGCTTGCCGCGCTGCGCCTTCGCCATTGGCAGGCAATCTTCACTCCGAGGTACGCAACCATGATTGAGTCGAAACCGTCGCCGCGCGTGTGGCGAACGCTCGAACGCGAACTCGGCCTTGCAAGCTATCGCAGCCCCTGGCATCAGCGAGCGGGGTTCTGGCGCGGATGGGCCGTGGCCGCGACGGCGGCCCTGGTGCTCGCTCTGGGCCTGCAGTTCTCCCCGCAGCAGCCGAAAGCGCCCCAGGTCGCGCAGGTGGTGCAGATCGCGCTGCTCTCCGGCAAGGACCCGGCGGCCAGCGTCTCCGCCCATCTCGCGCGCGATGGCCGCACGCTGGTGCTGCACGCCACGCGCCCGGTGGTCGCGGGCCCCAGCCAGAGCTACGAACTGTGGGTGATTCCCGCCGCGGGAGGCGATCCGGTCTCGGTGGCGGTGCTGGGCAGCCTGGACATCCAGTTCACGGTGGCTTCGGCGCACTCGGACCTGCTGCGCCCGGGCGCCACGCTCGCCGTGAGCACCGAACCGGCCGGTGGATCGCCCACCGGAAAACCGACCGGGCCGGTGATCCTGGCCGGTAAAATCTCCAGCTGACCGGAGAAGTTC
>JANXUV010000211.1 GCA_025356085.1 Betaproteobacteria bacterium | reverse complement strand
GTCGCCGGGACCGAAGCGGCAGCCCTCGCTGTCCTGCCGTAAATCGATTACCGCCACGCGTCCGCTCATGAGCGAATAGACCAGGATGCAAAGTTCGCTCACCCAGGTCGCTTCGCTCGAGGATATCTGCAGCCGGAACTTCGCATCGCGGCCGGACTCGATCGGATTGGGGGTGATCTGCAGATCGTCCAGGGTCAGCAGGCCCGACAGGCGGCGCTTGACGAAGGTGCGCCCGGGGGCGTTGCCGGACACTTCCAGCAGGTATTTCTCGACTTGCACCCGGGTCGGCTCGATGCCGAGCGAGCGCCCCGCGTCCAGGCGCAGGGTGGTCGGGCACAGAGCCTGCACGGCGGCCATGTTGTGGCTCACGAACAGCACGGTGCGTCCGCCGGACATCGCGACATCTTTCATTTTCCCCAGGCAGCGCTTCTGGAACTCAGCGTCGCCGACCGAAAGAACCTCGTCGACCACCAGGATTTCCTGTTCCAGGTGCGCCGCGACCGCGAACGCAAGGCGCACATACATTCCCGACGAATACCGCTTCACCGGCGTATCGAGGAATTTTTCCACCTCGGCGAAGGCGATGATTTCATCGAACTTGCGCCCGATCTCGGCGCGCGACATGCCGAGAATCGCGCCGTTCAGGTAGACATTCTCGCGGCCGGTAAGCTCCGGGTGGAATCCCGTCCCGACCTCGAGCAGGCTGGCGACGCGGCCGCGGATGCGCACGCGTCCCTCGGTCGGCTCGGTGATGCGGCTGAGAACCTTGAGCAGCGTGGATTTGCCGGCGCCGTTGCGGCCGATGATGCCGAGCACCTCGCCGCGCCGGACCTCGAATGAAATTTCGCGCAGCGCCCAGAACTCCTCTTCATGCCCGGCGGCCGCGGCACTGCGGCGGCCGACAAGGCGGCGCGTGAGTGCGCGCGCCTTTTCCGTGATCACGTCGCGCAGCGCGACATAGCCCCCGTCCTGCTGCTGGTGTTGCAGCCGGTAGCTCTTGCCGAGGCCCTCGGCATGGATCACGACATCGGACATGACGCGCGGCCGCTCAGACCACGTCCGCGAAGCTGCGTTCGAGGCGCCGGAAATAGAGCGCTCCCAGCAGCGCGAAGGCGAGCGACAGCACCACCGACAGGACCAGCGAGGGCAGGTGCAGTTGCGAGTCCCCGCCGAGAATCGCCCAACGGAAGCCGTCGATCACGCCGACCATCGGGTTGAGCGAGTAGAGCAGGAAAAACATCTCCCCGAAGCGCTCCCTGATGACCGTGCTGCTGAATCCGACCGGCGACACGTACAACCCGAACTGCACGAGGAACGGGATGACGTAGCGGAAGTCCCGGTATTCGGTATTCAGCGCCGTGATCAGCAGACCAGGGCCGAACGCGGTGAGCAGCGCAAGCATCATGAACAGGGGCAGAGTCAGCATGCGCCAGCCCGGCGCGTATCCATACCAGAGCATCAGCAGGACCAGCATCGCGAACGCGACGGCAAAATCCACCATGCTGTGGATGACCGCGGCCGCAGGAATGATCATGCGGGGGAAATAGACCTTCGAGATCAGGTTGGCGTTGCCGACGATGCTCGCGCTGGCGGCGGACAGGGAAGCGGAGAAGAACTGCCAGGGCAGCATCGCCGCGAACACCATCAGTGCGTAGGGCGCATCGCCGTCGCTCGGCAGGTTCGCGACCTTGTCGAACACCACCACCATCACCACCATTTGCGCGAACGGCTGCAGCACCGCCCAGGCGACACCGATGACGGTCTGCTTGTATCTCACGACGACATCGCGCCACGCGAGGATGTAGAGAAGTTCCCGGTAACTCCACAGGTCGCGCCAGTAGTGGCGCTCGGCGCGGCCCGCCTCGATGAGCAGTTCTTCCTCGGGCCGTTTCGTCAGTGCCACGCCAGCGCCTCCCGGACGATCGTCCCGGCTCTATCGCGAAACGCTTCCTCGGAGAACTGCTTCGCGCCATCCGGTATTCCCTTGCCGCGCCTGAGCGTCCTGAGGATTCCCTGCAACACCTCATCCGGGCGGGACGGCTCGACCAGTTCGCCAAGCGCGCCTTCGAGCAGCGCCTCGCGGGTGCCGTCCGCCAGGCTGCCCATCACCGGCAACCCGCTCGCGAGCGCTTCCAGAATCACGATGCCGAAGCCCTCGCCGTGTCCCGGCATGACGTAGGCATCCGCCGACCGGTAATAGTCGGCCTTGCGCGATTCCGGGACCGCGCCGGCAAACACCACGCGTTCGCCGACGCCGAGCGCCGCCGCCTTTTGTTCGAGACGGCGACGATCGTCGCCATCCCCGCAGGCGAGGTAGGCGATGTCCGGAATGGCGCGCGCAAGCGCGGGAAGTGCCTCGATCACCTCGTCGAATCCCTTGTATTGTTCGCCGGCCGCCATCCGGCCCAGTGTCATGACCACCGTGCGGCCGGCGAGCCCGTGGCTGGCAGCCAGATCGGCCGGCTTCGGTCCCGGCTGGAAGCTTCCGAAGTCTACGCAGTTCGGCAGCAGCCGGGTGCATGAGGAGGGGATGCGCGACCAGTCCATGAACCGCCGCAACGTGAGGCGGCTTACGCCCACTACCATGCCGATTCGCCGCACGCCGAGTCGCACCGGCAGGCTGGGGTGGCGCGACCAGGCATCGATGCCATGGATCACGAGCATCGAATGCGCCCGTCCGAGCGCCGCGATGATCCAGACCAGCGGCGTAAAATTGATGTGGCCGCCCACGACCAGATCTACCGGCCCCGCGCGCATTTCTTTCAACGCCGCGCCCACGAACGCGAGTTTTCCGGCCTTTGCGCGCATGGCGTACCTGACCCGCGGCGGCAGATCGGGCGCTTGTTCCGGCGCATGGCGGACCACCGCCACCACCTCCGCGCATTCCCCCATGCTCGAGATCGCGGTAAGCAGATCCCGGTTGAACTTGGCGATCCCCCCTTCCCCGCCGAAAGCGTCGCCGACCAGCGCCAGCGCGCGGAACTGCCGGGGCTGCGCCGGCAGTAGGCGCAACGCCCAGCCGCGCAACCCCCTCGCGCGGCCCCCCTGCGCCGACTTCTCTCCGATCCAGTCGCGCACCGGCACAGAGAATCCGGTCTTGGGCCTGCCAAGAATCTCCTCGCGCAGGGGGCTGTTCGTGGCGCCCAGCGCATCGGCCTTGCGCGGCGGCGTCGCAGAGACGAGCCAGGGCGCGAGAGTCCTGAACAGATCCACATCCACCAGGGGCACGCGCACCTCCACCGAATGCGCCATGCCCGCCCAATCCGCGTCGCGCAAGAGCTGGTTGCGCATGTACCAGGAGAGTTCCAGGGCCGCGACGCGCGCATGCGCCGAATCAATGCCTCGAATTCCCTCGGCGAGCGCCGGGAGCGTGTTCAGGCGCGCAAGCCCGACCTGCAGCGCCACGGGATCGAGAGACTGGCTCAGCTCCCAGGGCATGAATAAGGAGCGGCGCAGCAGGTACGCGCCCTCAAAACTGCCGCCGTATTCGAGCAGGCCGGCGAACTTCGGCGAGGTGAAAGTCGAAAGCAGCGGGTTCGCTATGGCGCGCAGCAGGCGCCCCCCGGGTGCCAGCCAGCCCGCCGGCGCCAGCCAGCGCGCCGCGCGCGGCACGTCGCGGAAGCTGGGATAGCCGCCAAACAGTTCATCGCCGCCCAAGCCGGAGAGCGCCACTTTCAAGCCGCCGCGCGCGAGTTCGCGGCAGACCAGGAAAGTGTTGACCCCGTCCGTGGACGGCTGATCCATCGCATCGAGGATGCCGGCAAGCTCCGCGTCGAACTCCTCACGCGCAATCCACCGCGTCTGATGCCGCCCCCCGAGAATGGCGGCGACGCGCTCGGCGAGCGGCGCTTCGTCGTCGCGACCTCCCCTGAATTCGCTGAAACCCAGCGTCATCGTATGCAGGTGGGTCCGCTGCTCGGCTGCGGCGAGCCCGGCGATCAGCGAGGAATCCGCGCCCGCCGACAGCAGGACGCCGACCGGGACGTCCGACACCAGGTGCCGGCGCACGGAACCGCGCAGCGCTTCGGCGAGCGCGTCACGGTCGCCCTCGCCGAAGGAGCGCGCGTCCTGCTGCGCGGCAATCAGCGTGTCGCGCATGCTGAAATACGCGCGCGGCGCTTCCACCAGGCCCGGGCGCACCGAGAGCGTTGTACCAGCAGGGAGGCAGTGGATTTCGCGATAGAGCGTGTAGGGCTCCGGCACGCAACCCCAGAGCAGGAATCCGGCTGAACCCGCCGGCTCCGGCGCGGTATCGATCGCGCCGCCAGCCAGCAGCGCCTTCACCTGCGAAGCAAAGCGCAGCGTCCCGCCGGTGGCCGCGTAGTAAAGGGGTTTGATGCCAAAGGGATCGCGCGCGAGGAACAGCTTGCGCTCCACCGTATCCCAGATGCCGAACGCAAACATGCCGCGCAACGAATCGACCATTTCCGGTCCTCGCTCGGCATAGAGGTGAAGCAGCACTTCGGTGTCGGATTGCGAACGGAACACATGGCCCTGGCCCTCGAGCTCGCGCCGCAGTTCGCGATAGTTGTAGATCTCGCCGTTGAAGGTGATGACCAGCCGGCCATCCGGCGTGGACATCGGCTGCGCGCCGGTCTCGGCCAGATCGATGATCGCAAGACGCCGGTGCGCGAGCCCGGTGCGCCGGTCAGGCGACAGCCACAAGCCGGCGCCGTCGGGTCCGCGCTTTTGCATGCGCTCGCGGATGCGGAGCAGCTCGGCCTCGTCCACCGGGGCCGCTGCCCGGCCATAGGCGAAGATTCCCGCGATTCCGCACATCGCCTAGGACCCGTCCAGCCCGGCGGCTGCGCGGCCCTGCAGACGGAGGAAACCGGCCCGGCCGGCTGCGAGCGGCCGAAGCAGGTCCACCGTCTCGCCGATGCCCCGTTCCAGGTCGCCGCGAAAGCGGAAGCCCTGCGATTCGAACTTCCGCTTGCCCACCTCGTACGAGTACTGGTTCATGACCGGGGAGTCGACCAACTCGACGCGCAGATCCGGCACGCGCCGCCGGATCGCCTCGATGACCGCGCGCAGGACGTGGTTGCCGGTCACCACATTGAAGATCTCATTACTGAACAGGCCCGCACGCAGCACGAATCGAATCGCCTCGACCGCGTCGTCCAGGTCGAGATAGGGACGCTTCTGGTCCAGCGCGGTCCGCCATACGCTGAGCGGCTGGCCGACGCAGGCCTGCCAGATGAATTTGTTGACGGCGGTGTGGAAGCGCATCCCGGCCGATGGTCCGTAGATCGTTCCCAGCCTGCCAGCGAAGTAGCGCAGGCCCGATGCCGCCGCAAGTTCGGCCAGCAGCCGCTCGGAGCGCAGCTTGCTCTCCGCATAGGGACTTTGCGGCCTGAGCGCAGCCGGACTCGCCTCATCGACCAGACCGTCGGACAAGCCGTACACGCTGGTGGTGGACGGAAACAGCAGCGGCACGCCGGCGGCGATGCAGGCCCGCGCCACCCGCTCGGTGCCGCCACTGTTGACGCGCTCGACGTCGGCTTTCATTTCGAAGCTGGCGGCCGCATCCGTGATCGCCGCCAGGTGCACGACGCAGAGCGCGCCCTCGAAGATCGTCGCCAGGTCGAGCCCGGGAGCGCAGAGGTCCGCCTCGACGAAGCGCCAGTCGATGTCGCCGCGCAGGTCAAACAGCGCGGCATAGCGCTGCGAAGCGAGATTGTCGATCAGGACGACCTGCGCGAAATCCTGCGGCAGGATCGAACGGATCAACCTTGATCCGATATGGCCGAGCGCGCCGGTAACGACGAGCTTCATGCCGGCACGAACAGGGACTTCGCCGCGAGGACTTTGGCCAGGCCGGCCTGAAACGAGTATCGCGGCGCCCAACCGGTCAGCGAACGGAATCGGTTCGACGAAATCCGCACCGACCCGACCTCGGTGCGGCGCCGCGCGTCGGGCCAGCGCACATTGGCCACGGAGCCCGACCCCACCGCACGCACGATTGCGGTCGCGATTTCCGCCACCGATAGATGCTCTTCGTGGGCCGCAAACCAGGCCTCGCCCAGCAGGCCCGGCGTCCGGGCGGCGGCCCACATTGCCGCAGCGGCGTCCTCGGCAAACATGATATTGCGCGTCTGGGCGCCGTCTCCGTAAATCTGGATCTCGCCGCCGGTACGCGCCACATGGATGAAGTAATTGACGAAGCCGAACTCCGGCGACTCCTTGCCGTACGGGCCGTACAGGTTCGCGAACCGCAGCGCGACCGTCTTCAGATCGTGCGCGCGATGGTAGATGCGGTAGTACTTCTCTGCCGCGCCCTTGTTGGCCGAGTAGATATCGAGCGGCCGCTCGGCGTGCTCCTCGTCGATCACAGCCTCCGCCGACCCGCCGATGATCGTGCTGCTCGAAGCGTAGACCACCGTCGCGCCCGGGTTCAGCCTGCGCAGGCCCTCCAGCAGCTTCAAGTTGCCGATGCAGTTCTGCACTGCATCGAACAGCGGGTCCTGCATCGACAGCGAGTGCGAGGTCTGCGCCGCGCAGTTGAATACGATGTCCTGATCCGGCAGGGCCTGCGCCAAATCCGCATCCTCGAGCACGCTGCCCCGTATGAAGCGGATGCGCGACCGGACATCGGCAAGATTCCCGATCGTCGCGTGCAGCCGCGGCTCGATGGAATCGAGCACGGTTACCTCTGTTGCGGGCTGCGCGAGGCAATAGCGGACCAGATTCGCTCCGAGGAACCCGGCGCCGCCGACGATCAGAACCTTCATGCCGCCTCCGCGGACCGCGCCTGCAAGGCCGCCAGCGCGCGGTCCACGCCGTCGACGAATGCGACCTGCGGCGACCAGCCGGTGGCGGCGCGAAAGCGCGACGCGTCCACAATCGCGCTGCGTCCTTCGATCGGCGACCGGCCCGCAGGCGCGGGTTGCCGAAGCACCGCGGCTTTGCGGCCGGTCAGGATCTCGGCGCGCCGCGCGACGATCGAAAAAGCATCCGCCAGCGAGCGGGCCTCGCCGCTGCCCACGACGAAGTGGCGCCCGTCCGTCCGCTCCGCAAAGCGGGCCGCCGCCACGAAGGCTTCGATGGCATCGTCGACGTAGAGATAATCGCGCAGCTGGGCGCCCTCGCCATGGAGCGTAAGCGCTTCGCCGCGGTGCGCGCATGCCATCATGCGGTCAAGGATGCCACGGTCTGCGCTGCCGCGCGCCGCCCCGGGACCGTAAACGTTGGCGAGGCGCAGCGTGCAGCCGCGCGCCGCGCCCGCCCGCACGGCTTCCTCGAGCAGGCGCTCGGCCTCAAGTTTGTGCCGGTCATAGGCCGTCACTGGCCGGTCGGGCAGCGATTCATCGATGCGCCCGCGCTCAGTGAGGCCGCACTGCGTGGCGCTGCCCGCGAAAACGATGAACGGATGGGCGGATAACTCGCCGCAGGCCTCGAGCAGCTTTCGCATCGGCAGCACGTTTGCCTGCCGATCGGCTTCAGGATCGCGCTCCGCTTCGTAAACGCTGGTCTGGGCGGCGAAGTGGAATACCGCCTGCAGGCCTGGCAGGAGCCGTTGCCAGGATTCCCGCTTGCCAAGGTCTCCGCGCGCAAGCTGCACGATCTCGCAGTCGAGCGCGGATAGCCGCCTGGCCATGCTCGACGCCAGAAATCCCGACGCGCCCGTCACCAATGCCCGTTTCCCGTTGAAGGCCGCGGGGTTCATGCGCCCTCAGGCGTCTCGACGACCTGGCCGGAAAGATTGAGTTGCCACGCACTGTTGCCAATCATCCCGAAACCCCGACGCTGGGGACGTAGCGGATCCATTTGCCGCCGCCGGCCGTGAAGCGGCGCTCCTTCGCCATGATCTCGTCGGCATGGTTCCAGGCGAACAGCAGCGCGTAATCGGGGCGGCGCTGCGCGAATTCGGCGTGCGGCAGCACCGGGATGTGCATGCCGGGGCTGAACCGGCCCTGCTTGGCGGGCGTGGTGTCGCAGATGAATTCGACGAGTTCCGGCGTGATGCCGCAGAAATTCGTGACCGTCGTGCTCTTCGAGGTGGCGCCATAGCCGGCGACACGCCGCCCCTCCGCCTTGAGCCGGCGCAGCAGCCGCGCCAGTTCATCGCGTGATTCCTCGACTTTGCGGCGAAAGCGCTCGAACCTGGCCGGCTCGGCCAGGCCGAGTTCCCGTTCCCGGGCGAGCTGGCGGTCCACCGCGGCGGAGCGCGCATGCGCGCCGCGATGTGCAACCGTATAGCGCATGGAACCGCCGTGCACGTCCTGCGGCGCGACATCGACGATTTCCATTTCGTGCTCGCCGAACAGGCGCTCCAGGGCGGTCAGCGAGAAATAAAACGCATGCTCGTCGTAGATCTGGTCGTAAGACGTCTTCTCGATCATGTCGCCAAGGTACGGGTCCTCGAAAACCAGCACGCCCCGCGGCTTGAGCAGGCGCCGGATGCCTGCCACGGCCGATTGCAGGTACGGCAGGTGGCACATCACGTTGGCGCCGAGGACAGCGTCGGCCTGGCCATGCTCAGCGACGATGCCGCGCGCCAGTTCTTCATCGAAGAATTCGACGACGGTCCTGACGCCGCGGCTGCGCGCCGCCTGCGCGACGTTGGCCGAAGGCTCGACGCCGAGATGCCGGATGCCCGCGCGCGCGAAGTGCTGCAGCAGGATACCGTCGTTGCTGCCGATTTCCACGACAAAGGCATCGTCCTCCGCCAGCCTCGCGGCGCGTACTTCCTCGGCGAAACCGCGGAAATGCCCTGCCATGGCGGCCGAGGTCGAAGAGAAGAAGGCGTAGTTTTCATGAAACATTCTTTCGCGCTCGACCTGGCCGGCCAGCTGCACCATGCCGCAGCGCGCGCAGAATCCGATCGCCAGCTCGAAGTAATGCTCGGCAGCGAACTGCGCCCGGTCGAGAAAACCGTTGGCGATCGGCATGCGGCCGAACGACAGGAACGGCTCGAAGCTGCCGCGACAGACAGCGCAAGAGCTCATTGCGGTGTCGCCGCCGGCGCCTGTGCGCTCAGTCCCGGCCGGTGCCGCCGGCGCGGAAGTAAGCGATCGTCTTCCTGAGTCCCGCGTCCAATCCAATGGAGGGCTCCCAGGACAACTGCCGCCTGGCAAGGGCAATGTCCGGCTTGCGCTGCCGAGGATCGTCCATCGGCAGCTTCTTCTTCACCAGGCGGGACTTGGAGCGCGTCAGCGCGATGACCTTCTGCGCCAGTTCGAGGATGGTGAACTCGCCCGGATTGCCGAGATTGACCGGTCCGGTAAAGCCGTCCCTGGTCGCCATCAGCCGGACCAACGCCTCGACCAGATCGTCCACGTAGCAGAACGAGCGCGTCTGGCCGCCGTCGCCATACACCGTGATCGGCGCGCCCTTCAGCGCCTGGACGACGAAATTCGACACCACGCGGCCGTCGTTCGGGTGCATGCGCGGGCCATAGGTATTGAAGATGCGCGCTACCTTGATGCGCAGGCCGTGCTGGCGGTGGTAGTCGAAGAACAGCGTCTCGGCGCAGCGCTTGCCTTCGTCATAGCAGGAGCGCGGACCGATCGGGTTGACGTTGCCCCAGTAGCCCTCGGGCTGCGGATGCACGTGCGGATCACCGTAGACCTCGCTGGTGGACGCCTGCAGGATTTTCGCCTTGACGCGCTTGGCCAAGCCCAGCATGTTGATCGCGCCGTGCACGCTGGTCTTGGTGGTCTGCACCGGATCGAACTGGTAGTGCACCGGCGAGGCCGGGCAGGCGAGGTTGTAGATCTCGTCCACTTCGACGTAGAGCGGAAAGGTGACGTCGTGGCGCATCAGCTCGAAATGCGCGTTGCCGATCAGGTGCGCGATATTGTCCTTGGTGCCGGTGTAGAAATTGTCGGCGCACAGCACGTCGCAGCCGTTGGCGAGCAGCCGCTCGCAGAGGTGCGAGCCGATGAAGCCCGCGCCGCCGGTCACCAGCACGCGCTTGCGAATGCTGTAGCGGCCGCCGCTCATGGCGTGCTCAATTCCGCCCGATCCGCCATGCGGCGAGCGTTTGCGCCCGCGGCAGAAGTGGTCAGGTAGTAGACAATCCAGAGGGCGCCGTAGATATAGAACATGACGAAGTCGGGTATGTCGGCGCGTTCCGCGGCGAGCCCGGCCGCCCCCATCGCCGCCGACGCGCCCAGCATCAACGCCGTCGCCGCAGGCCTGCCGATTCCGCGCGTCAGGAGCAGATGGTGCAGGTGCTCGGTGTCGGGGCGGAACGGGCTGCGGCCTCGCAGCAGGCGGCGCAGGATCAGCGCCACGGTGTCGGCGAGCGGGATACCGAGAATCCACACCGCGGTAATCGGCGAAAGCCCGGCCTGGGGTTGCGTCGAGAGGCGAATCGCCAGCCACGCGAGCACCAGGCCGAGAAACAGGCTGCCCGCGTCTCCCAGGAAAACCAGCGCGCGCGACCGCCCCGGCAGCGGCGCGTTGAATCCGAGGAAGGCAAGCAACTGACCGCTCAGCAGGCAGGCAACCCAGAGTGCCGGGCCGTCGCCCGCCAGCGCCGCAGCGGCACCGAACCACCCGGCCGCCACGAGAGCGAGCCCACCCGCCAGGCCGTCCTGGCCATCGGCCATGTTGACCGCATTCATCACGCCGACAATGGCGAACACCGTGAACGGGATCGCCGCGATCCCCAGTGACAGGCGCTCGGCCGACAGCAATTCGCCGAGATGCGTGAGCGTGGCGCCGCCGAATTGCGCGAGCACCCAGGCAGCGAGAATCTGGAAGCCGAACTTGGCCATCGAGCCGAGCTCGCGGTAGTCATCGAGCACGCCGCAGACCAGCACGATGGCGACCGCCGCGCCAAACCACAGCGATACTTCACCATCGACGCGGAAAATTCCGAAGCAGGCGAGGAATACCGCGCCCATCGCCAGCCCCCCGACCAGCGGGACCGCGCCTTCATGGCGCTTGCGCCCGCCCGGCAGGTCGAGCAGCCCGAGGCGCGGCGCAAGCCGCATCAGCGCCGCGATCAGCAACGCGGTCGCGCTCAGTCCGATCAGGAACAGGAAGGGGGCGCGCAAAGAGGATCTTTTCCCATAATTTCAAGGCATTGTAACGAATCTGGCAGGGTGCCGGGCGGCCTTTCCGGAACTCCGGCCGGTCCCTGACCAAGATTCACGCAAGCCTGACCGGCCTTTACCCTTCCAGGCGGCGGAAATCCTGCCGCTCTATAAAATCCGCAGCCATGCACCACGGCTGGAAACACTTGCGGAAAGCCATCGCGATGCTCGGCCTTGCGTTTGTCATGCCGGCGGGCGCGGCCGGAGCTTTCGCGCTGGCCTATGTCAACGTAGCCGGCCAGCCGCCACCGGTCTTTCCCGCTGCAGGTCAGGGCAACGCTGACGTCGAGAAGGCGCTCGCCGAACCGGTCGATCTCTGGGAGCGGATACGCAACGGCTTTGGTATGCCGGCGCTCGAGCATCCGCTCGTACACGCGCACGAACGCTCGATCGCGGAACGTCCCGAGCAGCTGCGCGCGATCCTCGAGCGCGGCCGCAAATACTTGCACTACATCGTCGAAACCGCGGATGAGCGCGGCCTGCCGCTGGAACTGGCGCTGCTGCCAATCGTCGAGAGTGGCTTCAACCCGCTGGCGGAATCGCCGGCCCAGGCCGCCGGCCTCTGGCAGTTCATTCCCGGTACCGGCACGCGCTACGGCCTGGAACAGAGCCACAACCTGGACGAGCGCCGCGACGTGATCGCCTCCACCGCCGCTGCGTTCGACTACCTGGCCAAGCTGCATGCGCAGTTCGGCGACTGGCAACTCGCGCTCGCGTCCTACAACTGGGGAGAGAACGCTGTCGCGCGCAGCCTCGAGCGCGCGCGCGCCGCCGGCAAGGACGCCACTTTCGCCGCGATGTCGATGCCGGACGAAACCCGCAACTACGTGCCGCGCCTGCAGGCGCTGCGCAACATCGTCGCCAATCCCGCCGCTTTCGACATCGTGCTCGACGAGATTCCGAACAAGCCCTACTTCGAAACGGTGGCCTGGCGCGCGGATATCGATTTTTCGACGGCGGCGAAGCTGGCCGGCATGAGCGCGGAGGAACTGCGCGCGCTTAACCCAGGAATGAAAGGAACCGCGAGCGGACGCAGCGCGCGCGTCCTACTTCTGGTGCTGCCGGTGGAGAAGGTCGCGGCGTTCCGCGACAACCAGGCGTCCTACAGAATTTCCGGCCGGCCCGCGGTGCGTCCGGCCCGCTAGGTCTGGCGGGTCAGTTCGGGCTGGCGATGTTGCCGCCGCCGCCGGAACCCGCAGTCCCTGCCGTCGTGACGGTGCCAAGCACAGGCGCGGAGACAATATCTTCCGTCGGCAGCAGGCTCGCCAGCGTAATCACGGTCCGCTGCATAAGCTCCGTCGTTCCCTGCAGGCTGGCCAGCTGCTTGAGAATTTCCTTGCCTTCGGCGCCTTGACCGATCAGCGAGGCGAGCTGACCGGCATTGCCACGGCGCACCGAACCATCCGGACCCAGGTACAAGCCCTGGCCGGCATCCAGTTGCTGCGTTTGTCCTGAAGGCGATATCACCACCGCGCGCCCTTCCTGCACCGTCACCGAAACCGGCCCGCCGAGCACCACCACGCTGGCATCGGTCCGATTGCTGTCGCCAGAAGGCAGCATGCCCAACGTTGCGACGCCGATCTGCACTTGGATCGCGCCAGGGTTGAGCGCGCCGATTTCGCCGAGCGCGATGCGCAGGCTGCCGTTGATCAGGTTGAGCGACACCTGCCCATTTTCGGGCTGCCCGGCTTCAAAGCGGTAATCGACGATGCGGAACGTGGAGGATTCGCCGATCACGCAGATCTGGCGATCCGGAAATCCCAGCACCACCATCGAATCAGATGATGTGCGCAGCAGCGCGCCCGGCGGGATTTTCCGGCCGACCACCAGCGCTTCTTCCGGCGCAGTGCCCACCCGGATGAAGGCCGTGCCGCGAATTTCCGTCACCAACGCCTGCGCGGACGCAAGGGCGGCATAACCCAGCACGGAGCAGGCAAACAACAATCGGATCAGGCGTCTCATAGCGGTTCTCGACAGACTCCGGTAGAACTGCCAGTCAATCACAAAATCCCTTTCCTCGCAATGGATTACGTCACGCGGCAGGGCGCTCCTGACAGACGGCGTGCGCGCACCAGGGGGTCCGCGCAGAAGGCCGCCGAATCCGGATGCAGCTTCGCCAGGCGGCCGATCTCCTGACTCTGACGCAGCGTGCCGCGTTCTATCGCGCCAAGCACCGCCAGCTTGCCGGGCAGCGCGAGCCAGCGCCAGCCGGCAAGGCCGATGTCGGCGAGCGCGAGCTGCACCGCCGGCTCCCAGGGCCCGAAGCGCGCAGCGCGATCGAGGGCGCCGTAGAACTCGAAATCCATCTCGCCCAGGCGGAACTTGACCAGCGCCAAACTGGACCAGGCGTAGGGCGAGCCCGGGCGCATCGCCGCCGCGCGGCGGAACTGGGCGCGCGATCGCTCGAGCAGCGCGCGCGCTTCCTCGGGCAGCACGCGTGCGGAGGGCGCGCGCGGAAACGCCTGCACCGCGCGCTGCTCGAACAGGCGGCCGAGCTCTTCCACGTAGAGGGGGTTCGAGGGCGCGAGTACCGCCGCGCGCTCAAGCGTGGCCCGCGCCGCGTCCCACTCGGCTGCGGATGGCACGCGCTTGCCCGACGCCCATTGCGCCATCGCGCGGCGCGCCGGATAGTAGGCCGTATCCGCCAGGCCGCGGATTCCGGCGGCGTAAATCCCGGCAAGCAGCAGGCCAGCGGCGACGAGGGAGAAAAGGACGCGCGGTTTCATCGCGGCGATGTCGAAGGCAAACCAAAGGGCGCGGGCACGCCGAACGCGCGGTCGCGCGAACTGGGATCGGGCGGCGGGCCGAACACGCTATTCAGCATTTCCTTCGCTCCCGCATGTCCCTTGTCGGCGGCCTTTGAAAAATATTGCATGGCCTGGCGCGCATCGGACGGCGTACCCAGGCCTGCTTCGTAGAAACGCCCGACGCTGAACAGCGCCTCGGCGTCGCCCAACTCAGCCGAGCGACGGTACCACTCCAGCGCCTGCGCCGCGTCGGCACGCTGCCCCTCCCCGCGCTCGAGCGCTTGCGCATAGCGCAACATCGCCGCGGGGTGCTTCAGCTGGGCGGCGGCGCGAAAATGCGCCAGCGCCGCCGCCGCGTCGGGACGACCCGCCGCGGGCGAAAGGCGCAGCAGCCCCGCGCGATACGAAGCCTCGGCTTTCGAGGCCGCGTCCAGCCCGGAGGTTCCGTCACTCGTCCCGGCATTCGGCGACATCAGCGCCGCCTCGAACCAGCCCAGCGCTTGCGCCGGCCGGCGCGGCCCGGCCGTAGCGGAATCGAGCAGCCGCGCGGCGGCGAATTGCGCCTCGACGATGCCCGCCGCCGCAGCCTTGAGATAGTAGACAAGCGCCTGTGCTGCATCCGCGCGCCGGCCGTTGCCGGCCTCGATCATCCTGCCGAGGCGATACGCCGCTACCGGCACGCCCGTCGCGGCCGCTTTCTCGTACCAATCCGCCGCGGCGCCCGCATGGCGGAGCTGCCCCTCGTTCAGCGCGCCGAGATTGGTCATGGCCGCGGCCGACCCGCTTGCGGCCGCCTTTTCGTACCACTGCGCCGCGCGCGCCAAGTCGGGATCGACGCCGAGCCCTTGCTGGTAGAGCCAGCCGAGATTCACTTGCGCATTCGCATCGCCGGCATTCGCCGCCTGTTCGTACCAGCGCCGCGCTTCGGTCAGGTCGCGCTCGCCGCCCAACCCGTGCTGCCAGAGGAATCCGAACATGTTCTGCGCACCCGCGAGGCCGCGCAGGGCGGCGCGCTCCGCGAGGCGCCGCGCCTGGCCCGCGTCGGGCGTGAAGGCCCGCCCTTCGAATACCAGTTGTGCGAGCGCGAATTCGGCTTCCGCATCGCGCCGCGCCACGTACTCGAGCAGCGCCGCGCGCGCCGCCGCTTCGCCCGCGACGACCCGGCGCGCTATCGCGCCCGCCTCGTCCGCCGTCAGCGCCAGGCAAGGCGCCGCCGCAAACAGAAAAGCCACCGCGAAGGTGCAGCGCCACATGCCCGATTGTGCGGCCGGGGATACCCGTGAGCAAGCACCGTGCAGCGTAGAATTCCCGCATCAATGCTGAGCCTGGAGGCTCCTCATGCCCGATCTCTGGGACAACCCCGCCGGCACCGACGGGTTCGAGTTCATCGAATACGCCGCGCCCGATCCGCGCGCGATGGGCACGCTGTTCGAGCGCCTCGGTTTCAGGGCGATCGCGCGCCACCGGCACAAGAACGTGATCCTGTACCGCCAGGGCGGGATCAATTTTCTCGTCAATGCCGAGCCCGATTCGTTCGCGCAGCGTTTCGCGCGCCAGCACGGCCCCAGCATCTGCGCCATTGCTTTTCGCGTGCAGGACGCCAAGGCTGCCTATGAGCGCTGCGTCAGCCTGGGCGCCTGGGGCTATGCCGGCCACGCCGGGCCAGGCGAGCTGAACATCCCGGCGATCAAAGGCGTCGGCGATTCCCTGATCTACCTGATCGATCGCTGGCGCGGCAAGAACGGCGCCGTTGCCGGCGAGATCGGCAACATCGGTTTCTACGACGTGGATTTCGAGCCGCTGCACGAGGGGGAAGCTGCGGCTTCACTCAACCCTCCCGGCCATGGCCTCGCCACCATCGACCACCTGACGCACAACGTGCACAAGGGCCGCATGAAAGAGTGGGCGGATTTCTACGAGCGCCTGTTTAATTTCCGCGAAGTGCGCTACTTCGACATCGAAGGCCAGGTCACCGGCGTGAAATCGAAGGCGATGACCAGCCCCTGCGGCAGGATCCGCATCCCGATCAACGAGGAAGGCACGGAGAAATCCGGCCAGATCCAGGAGTACCTGGACCTCTATCACGGCGAAGGCATCCAGCACGTCGCGCTCGGCTCGACGGATTTGTTCAGGACGGTGGATGCGCTGAAGGCGAGCGGCGTAAAGCTGCTCGACACCATCGACACCTACTACGAACTGGTCGACAAGCGCATTCCCGGGCACGGCGAAAACCTGGCCGAGTTGAAGAAGCGCAAGATCCTCGTCGATGGCAAGGCCGGCGCGCTGCTGCTGCAGATCTTCTCCGAGAACCAGCTGGGGCCGATCTTCTTCGAGTTCATCCAGAGGAAGGGCGACGAAGGATTCGGCGAAGGCAATTTCAAGGCGCTGTTCGAGTCCATCGAACTCGACCAGATTCGGCGAGGGGTCCTGAAGCCCACCCAGACGTTGCCCTGATGAGCCTGAGAGGCGATTACAACCTCGCCGCCTCCGATTTCTCGGTTGAACAGGACTGGAGCGCCTACAGCGAGGAAGAGCACGCCCTCTTCCGCCGGCTGTTCGAACGGCAATCAAGACTCGTTCCGCGCTATGCCTGCCCCGAGTGGATCGAGGCGATTGCCGGGCTGGATGCCGGCGGCGGAATTCCGAAATTCGACCGCGTATCCGCGCAGTTGCGCGCAAAGACAGGCTGGGAAATCGTCGCGGTGCCCGGCCTGATCCCGGACGAAGCCTTCTTCACGCACCTCGCCAACCGCCGTTTTCCGGTCACCGTGTGGCTGAGGAAACCCGAGGAATTCGACTACATCATCGAGCCCGACGTGTTCCACGATTTCTTCGGCCACGTGCCGCTGCTGTTCGATTGGGTCTACGCCGATCACCTGCACGAATACGGCAAAGGCGGCCTGAAAGCCATGCGGCTGGACACGGTGAAGATGCTCGCGCGCCTCTACTGGTACACGATTGAATTCGGGTTGATCAAGACACCCGCCGGCGTGCGTGCCTATGGCGCCGGGCTAATCTCCTCTGGCGGCGAGCTAGCCTATTGCGTGGAGGACACCGCGCCGAAGCGGCTGGATTTCGATCTGGAGCGGGCCCTGCGCACCGACTACCTGATCGACCGCTACCAGAGCACCTACTTCGTCATCGATTCGTTCGCTCAGCTGATGCGCGACACCGCGCCGGACTTCACGGCGATCTACGAGAGAGTGCGCGCACTGCCCGCGCTGGCGCCTTAAAGCTTGTCGTTTATTTCAATGCCCTTGTAGAGCCAGTCGACTTCCCAGGGATGGTCCTGATCGCGGCCGCGCGCCAGTTCGTTCCTTAACTCGCGCGCGCCGCCATCGACATGGATGTATTCGCCGAAAAAGCGCGAGGACAGTACCACCCGCGCAGTGCGGTTCATGCGCTCGCGCTGGTAGGCGAGGAAGGCGCGGTTGTAGTCCTGACCCGCCGCGGCAACTTTTTCCGCCAGCACCACGCCATCCTCGATCGCCATCTGGGCGCCTTGCGCCAGGTATTGCAACGTTGGGTGCGCCGCGTCGCCCAGCAGCGTGACGCGGCCATCGGTCCAGTTGGTGGCCGGATCGCGGTCGTGCAGCACCCAGTTGCGCTCGCGCGAGACGTAGCGCAGGTTGTCACGCACGCCCGGATGCGTGCGGGCGAAGATTTCCTCGAGCTCGTCCGGCGCGCCGGGGTCGGGCTCGCCGCGGCGCGCTCGCCGGCTGCAGATGGTGGCCACATTGTTCATCACCGCCCCGCCCTGCAGGCGGTACTGCACCATGTGCAGGTCCGGCCCGCCCCAGATGGTCATGGTGTCGATGCGGCTCCGGTCGGCGACTTCGCCGGTGGGCACCACGCCACGGTAAACGTAGTGTCCGGCCATGCGCGGCGCGCCGTCCGCGATCACCGCCTGACGCGTCGGCGACCACAAGCCGTCGGCACCAATCAGCGCCGCGCCTTCGATCTCGACGCCATTGTCGCAGGTGACGAGGATGGCGTCGTTTGCTTTCTTGAATGTTTTCAAACCACAGGAAGGCGAGAGAACGATCTCTTCGCGGCGCCTGCACGCATCGAGCAGACCGCCGAGCAGATCGCGCCGGTGGATGACGAAATACCGGAACTTGTAGCGATCGACGAATACCTTGCCGAGCGAGATGCGGCTGATTTCCTCGTTGCTCAGGGCGTCGGCGAAGATAAGCGCCTGCGGGAAGAACGACGCGTGCTCAAGATTCTTGAGCACGCCGAGCCGGTCCAGCATGCGCGCGACGTTCGGTCCCATCTGGATGCCGTAGCCGATCTCGCCGAATTCGGCCGCCTTTTCCAGCACCCGCACCCGGCGGCCCTTCTGCGCCAATGCCAGCGCGGCGGCCAGTCCGCCGATGCCGCCGCCTGCGATCAGGATCTCGCGCACGTTCATGGTTACGCGCTATTCTCTGTATACGGAGATTTCAAGGAGAAAAGAGATGCCGTTCGCCCGCTCTATTCTGTCCGTCATCGCACTGGCAATGACTCTGACGGTACAGGCGCAAGTTTACCCCGCGAAACCTGTCCGACTGATCGTGCCCTATCCCGCCGGCGGCGGCACGGATTTCTTCGCGCGTGCCGTCGGCGCGCAACTCTCCACGCAGCTCAGCCAGCCGGTCGTCGTAGAGAACCGTCCCGGCGCGGCGACCATGATCGGCGCCGAGGCGGTCGCTAAATCGGCCCCGGACGGCTACACGCTGCTGCTCGGCGACACGGCGACCTTTGCCGTGAATACCAGCCTGTATAAAAAGCTGCCCTATGATCCGGACAAGGACCTGGCGCTGGTGACGATGACCGGGCGCTTCGCGCTGCTGCTGGTGGTCAATCCGGCGAAGCTGGCCGTCGGCACGGTATCAGAGCTCATCGAGGCGGCGAAGAAGTCGCCGGGCAAGATCGACTACGCCTCGCCCGGGCCGGGCAGTCCGCACCACCTGGCGATGGAAATGTTCAAGCAGCGCACCGGCACCGACTTCAACCACGTCCCCTACAAGGGCGCGGGCCCGGCGATCCAGGACCTGCTCGGCGGCCAGATTCCATTGATGTTCCTCGACCTTGCTGCCGGCGGGCCGCAGATCAAATCCGGGAAGCTGAAGGCACTGGCGGTGGCGAGCGACAAACGCATCGCCGCGCTGCCCGCGCTGCCCACCGTGGCGGAATCGGGACTGCCGGGC
Organism: Betaproteobacteria bacterium; assembly: GCA_025356085.1. Classification (GTDB taxonomy): domain Bacteria; phylum Pseudomonadota; class Gammaproteobacteria; order Burkholderiales; family SG8-39; genus RBG-16-66-20. The sequence goes on along the minus strand of JANXUV010000211.1, from coordinate 995 downwards.
TTCGAGGCGTGGGCCTGGCAGGCGTTCGCTGTGCCCGTCGCCACGCCAAAGGAGATCGTCGCGCGGCTGAATGCCGAATACCGCAAGGCGATCGCAGTCCCCGAACTGCGCCAGAAGCTGATCGACGCCGGCATCGACCCGTTGGAGAGCTCCCCGGAAAACGCCAGCGCTTACGCGCGGAGCGAGACCCTGAAATGGGCGAAGGTGATCAACGAAGGCAAGATCACCGTCGAGTGAGGAGGAGGGATCTGCGATGAAACGCGAAAAGCTCTCCTACCAGACCGGCTTCGGAAATACTTTCTCCAGCGAAGCCGCCAAGGGCGCGCTACCGATCGGACAGAACTCACCGCAGCGGGCGCCGCGCGGCCTGTACGCGGAGGTGCTTTCGTTCACCGCGTTCACCGCACCACGCGCCGAGAACCTGTCCACCTGGGTCTACCGTCTGCGCCCATCGGCGATGCAGGCGCCCTACAAGCGCATGGCGAACAACCTGCTGCGTTCCGGGCCGTTCGCCGAAGCGGAGACATCGCCCAACCGGCTGCGCTGGGACCCGCTGCCGCTGCCATCGAAGCCGACCGACTTCGTCGATGGCCTCGCCACAATGTCGGGCTCCGGCGATCCGGCCGCGCAGGCAGGCATCGCGGCGCACGTCTACCGCGCCAACCGCTCGATGAGCGGCCGTTATTTCAGCAACGCGGACGGCGAGATGATGCTGGTGCCGCAGCAGGGCGCGCTGCAGCTGTTCACCGAACTGGGAAGACTCGACATCCGTCCCGGCGAAATCGCGGTTATTCCACGCGGCCTGAAGTTCAAGGTCGGCGTGCAGGGCCCGTCGCGCGGCTACGTTTGCGAGAACTACGGAGCGCACTTCCGCCTGCCGGAACTGGGTCCGATCGGCGCCCAGGGCCTGGCGCAGAAGCGCGACTTCCAGGCGCCGGTTGCCGCCTACGAGGAACGCAGCGGCAAATGCGAGCTGGTCCTCAAGTTCCTCGGCA